>DATJPT010000018.1 GCA_035506275.1 Bacteroidota bacterium | reverse complement strand
CCTGGCTCTGCAGCACTTCTGCTTCGTGTAACTTGTTAATGATCTCCTCTGCAGTATACCGCTTCCGACTCATGACCTTCCTCCTTTTTTGATGACTTCCAATATACTATATTGGATCATCTTTTGGGGGGCAGGTCAGTTCCATGATGAACGATGTAACCATCACATCGTTTGGTTTGTCTTTGCTTCCTGTTCTTTTATAGTAGCTGTCGCTTCGTTCAAAAAACTGAACCGGCAATTTACTCGATACGGTGTCATATCTTTCATACATATCATTAACCGTATCCGCCACTTTTTCTTCGGGAAGAGGAGGCAAGTTCCCTTGATTCCACAAGCGGCACATCTCAATTGCCTCCTCCCTTACGATACCCCTTTTGATAAATGTACCGATCTGGCTCGCGAGCGTCGGTGTCCTATCACCTGGGTTCTTAGCCGATAGAAGTGCCCTGAAATGCTTTTTATTGGGCTGCCCAACTGACTCCCCACCCGACTTATTCGAACTAATACAGCGGCAATGTTCATTGAGATATAAATCCGGATCAAATGATAGAAAGCATGCCCTCGCTGGGTCATCGATATTGTCGGCCTCAACGCCATATCGTTCTTTCAAGGAGTGGCGCAGCTGTTGGCAGATTGCCCTGAATTCATCTTGATTTGATATTTCTCTATCGAGAGCAAAAACTACCTTGTAGCCATCACCGCTCGGGGAGATGAAGGAAATAAAGACTTGATCATCTTCTCGGAGCCGCGTTCCAATTTCCTCGAGCCTATCCTGGATATGGTCGATATCCATCACTGGAAAGCGGGTGTTCTTAAAGGACTTGTTTCCGCGGATCCCGTTCTGAAAGAGTGCGGTAGAAAAATAAGGCAGCAGCTTTTTCTTCAGCTCTTGTCTTTTTTCTATCGAAGGCTCAGAACGAATAATTGCAATGTTTTCTCGTAAATATTTAGACGTGCGGATTTGTTCAACAATCCAGCCTAAGGATTGAGTGGAGGTTTTTGTAATGCGGATATTGGTTGCGAACGATACTTCTATCGTGTCGAGCGCTCCAGACATGGTCTGGCTATTTAACTCAGCATTTAGTTCATCTTGCTGTCCTGAAGTTGTTTGTGTTAGGGTTTCCATTGTGTGTAGAGTGAATAAGACATTTTAAGTTTTTCAGAGAGTTGCCATAGCGAATTGGTGAAAATAGCGCTTCATCGGCATAATACTCTCGTACAAGCTCAAGGAGCCTGTCTGTTCGTTCAAACTCGAACGTCGTCAACCGGGCATCCCGCCAAAGGTTGTGGATCGGAATGCCAGAGGCTGACAAAAACGCGGTTAAATAAAAATCTTGCGTGGGATACGTATTCATATCGGGATTACCTCACGATGCTAGTCAATGTATCTTTATCTGCTTGTGCCCGGTGTTCTCTGCGGCGAATAGCATCCAATCTCATTTGCTTGATGTTAGAAGGGAGAAGCTTAATGATGTCATCGCGCTTCATTTCCAAAACGTAGAAATTTCGGACCCTTTCGACTAAGTCCCCGGGCATCCCAAGAAGCTCAAAATTTGAGAGCGTGTCTAATACCGCGCCTAAACCGTAGTAAATTGTGGAGTCAATGATTTCATCCGGATCATTCATGTCACCGCGGCTGATGTATTCAGAACTCACCTTGACTGCGTATGTAAGGGCGGTATCTGCTAGTGCTTTTAGATTCTCAACGATTTGGAGCCAATCGACTCCCTCCGGATCAATGACCCGCGATGATAATTTGTGCTCGGTGGCGAGCAATGTGTTCGTGTTCATAGTGATTTGTTTTCGTATTGAATTCCTGTCTGGAGCGACTATCCATGATTAAACAAATGGACAATTGCCCCAAACAAATAAAGAATTAAAGTTGGATTCTGCGTGGCTGAAGGTTTTTTCTGAGCCGATCGCGGGACGGTAGCCGAGCCACCGTTTCTAGAGGTTAGTCTATTGTAGAAAATTTCCGTGACAATTTCAAATGGAATTTTTTTTCAGCCTTACTCGTCCAGGAAATTTTTCGGTAAGGTACATGTAGAAATTTCCCCATTGATCAGTGTGCGAAACAGAAGGTGACAGCATGATCCTGGTTCATGGTTGAAATCATCTACCAATTTTGTTACATTAATAAGACATCAGCCAGGGTGGCTGTATACAGTCCTATAAATCGTGTAACAATTCTTTAACATAAAAGGGTCAAAATTGAGTACTTGTGTGATTTCAGAACAGACAGAAGTGCTCAAAACAATCTAGAATCGCAGCGCCAGTAGCTCAACTGGATAGAGCATCAGCCTACGAAGCTGAGGGTTAGGGGTTCGACTCCCTTCTGGCGCACAGATACCTCCATTGATCACCCCGTCGGCGACTCCTTGGTCACCGCTCGATGACTCAACAATTCGATGCCTCCACAAATCGTGGAGGCATTTTTATTTCTATCCAATCGAAATGACTGCCAGTTTTATACAACAGTCGTTACCAGAAAATTTTCTCCCTCTACCAGCTCCTGCCTCCTTTCGCAAAACGGAATTTCCATCTCTTGGCCGGGCGGTCGCTCGAGCCCGGACTTACCATCCGGGCTGTTGCTTTTCTATTTGATTAGCAGTAGTTTTGCACCAGAGATTCCGCGAGGGGGCCCTACCGGACAATCCCTCATACCATCATCTCCCGCGGGGTACGGTTTATCAAATCAATACCAAGCGCACGCCTGCGGCACAAAACCCAATCATCCTAAAAAGACCCACATTAATGACCTCATTTCCACACTAGTTAGTTACCATTCCCCGCTCAGTTGGAAAAAAAGGAGGAATCACTATGTTTACTCGACAAACTTTTTACTGCGCTCTTCTCGTCAATCTGTTATCGGGATCACTTTTGCAGCTGCGGGTTCAAGCGCAGCCGAGTCTGCCAGCAGGAGTACAGACGTACGTCCCGATTACGATCACGAATAATCAGACGACCGCCACGCGCGCAAACTTCCAGCAGATGCTCACCATTAATTGGACGACCTATGCTCAGGTTAACTCGGGGGTCACAAACGTGGAATTCTTCGATACAAGCGGCGCAATATTGATGGCGTGGTGCGAGTCTAACGCGTCGTCCGGCGACACATCATCGGTCGTGTGGGTAAACCTTGGCGCGGATACAATTTCAGGAGCAGGCGGCAAATTGACTATCTATATGGGCTTTCTCAGTACAGGCACGAACAACATGGGGAATTCTATTTCATCGGTGTGGGGGGAATATCCGACGGCCACCGGAACCTACGGGGAGTACGATAACGGTGCGAACGTGTTCAAAAATTACTGGAACTTTGCAGGGACATCTCTTCCAGGCGACTGGAATACCAGTCAAGTTGGCTCCGTGAACGTCAACGACGGGATTTCTTTCAAAAGCACCAGCGGAGGATACGACGTAGGGCAGTTCAAAGATACATTGATGATGACGCGGCCCTTGATCCTGGAGGCCTACGCATGTGTCTCAGGACCGTACCAGCAGCTCGGTCTGACGTTTGGCAAGCCGCTGGCCTCTGCGATCACCGCCGGCTATGGGGCATATTGGACCGTGTGGAACGGGACCGGCCCACGGCAGTATCTTATGGATTATTCGGGCAGCAATCAGTACGAACGGCAATTTACCTCGACTTATCCGTCCGTGCCGTCGTACGAGATCTGGGCGCTGGTGGTCGGTCTGGACTGCGACACCATCAAAGCCCAAATCAACTATGGGAACACACCGGCAACGGTATGGTGGGTGGACACCGAGAGGTACGATAGCTGCTATTTCGGAATCAGCGGGTTTTGGCCAGACAAAACGGTGTACGTCACTTGGGCGCGCGTCCGCACCTACCCGCCATCGGGTGTCATGCCGACGGTTGAGGTGAGCGATCGAAACTACCCCTTGCAGGCGACGGCGTTCAGAGCAACAGCGGAGGTCGGTTCTGTTACACTGACATGGGAAACGAAGTCTGAGGTTGATAATGCCGGATTCAAGATTCTGAGGAGGGACCCTGGCACTACATGTTTCAAGCTCATTTCTAGCTTCGTCAGCAACGGCAGCTTGAGAGGGCTTGGCACGAGCGCAAAAGGGAGACTCTATGCCTTCAAAGACAACAGCGTGACTACCGGTGCAACGTACCAGTACAAAGTTCAAAGCGTCTCGACGAGCGGAGAGGTAGAAGATCTGAACACTATGTCCGTGACCGTTGACGTTCCAAAAATCTATTCGCTCTACCAGAACGATCCGAACCCGTTCAATCCATCGACCAATATTTCGTATGACCTGCCGACTTCCACCCATGTGAAGCTTAGAATATTCGACGTCACCGGCCATGAAATAGCGACATTAGTCGACGGACAGAAGGAAGCAGGGAGCTATTCGGTCCAGTGGCACGCGTCAAATGTTGCGAGCGGTGTATATTTCTACAGGCTGGAAGCGGGCAATTTCGTGCAGACGAAGAAGTTGATGTTGTTGAAGTAAACGCTTTGTACCTGTTTGCTATTGTATCCGATTAGCAGTAGTTTTGCCGCAGAGATTCCGCGAGGGGACACTACCGTCTATCTCTCATACCATCATATACTGCAGGGGTGCAAGATAGTAATCGGAAACTAGCCCATACCTCCAATAGGCAAATTAGCCTTATTAGTCCGGAACATCCGACTTCATCATTTGGGAGGCCTCAATGAATACGTATTGCAAAACGATCTTATTATTTATTCTCCTTTTCGTGAACGGATGCGTAACCGTTCCATCACTTCGTGTTTCGCAACCTTGGGTGCGCTCTTTGAAATCAAATCAAGTGATCGACCCGACAAAAGCTGTCAAAATTGAAGTATCCGGGTCTACATCTCCGCTCCTGGGAAATGAACAATTGACCTCCGAACAGCTCAATTCTTCTCTAACTCATTTGATCACACGCCGCGGATTTACCGTTAATAGCCGTGCATATGACTATGTAGTAAAATTATCTTACAAGACCGACAGAAACGACAAGATGAGACTTTCTTCTACCGTCACGTCGGCACATTCTCAAGCGTACATGATTTCCACAACTGCGGGCGTTGGCACATCATCAGGGCTTGGGGTGAGCATAGCCAGAGCAATTGGCGCACTGGCGTCCCGTTCGTCAACCGTTGCCAGCCAATCCGCTGATCAAACCCCGTCATACACGCACACAATCGCGATCGAGCTCTCGAACAGAGATGGGGCAATATTGTGGAAAGGGGAATCTACCTGGGATTCAGAAGAACTGAATTTAATAAGCGGAATTATTCCGGCGTTGCAGTTGATTTTGAGCAACTTGCCCGCCGATAGAAGTGTGCGACCTGAGATTCCTGAAGTGAAAGAGACCCACGTAACCAATTACTATAGATTGGAGTGTGTCGATGTGTGGTTCACCTGTCCTGCATTGCCCTACAGAATTTTGTTCGCCGATTTTAGTTCGTCTTCGCCTTATCGGGGTGCCGTCCCAGACAGAGTCCTGAATCAAAATGCGTTTGCAACGTACGTTGACCTCATTCAAACATCAGAGTACGCCTTACCAGATGGAGACGAAAATGATTGGAAAGATCCTTTGGATGTGTCGTTATGGAAAAAAGTCACACTAGGAGGGCAATACCTTCTCGGACCTCAGAAAACACCAGTGAACATTATCATCGAACTAACGGGGCAGTCAGACGGCTATTATATCAATAGATGCAAAATCGCCACTGATACGGAATATTTAGTATTCAGTGCAAAACTAGCACGATGGCGTGAAATATTGACCAATTATTACGATTTCTATCAAAAATAAATCTGCCTGCGGCTCTGCAAATCGCAACCAGCCGTATTCTGTGGGGCAGCAACAATTACCACCTGAAAAAAATGAGAGGAATCCTTCCAGCCCTCTTAGGTCCTGCGGTTTGGATAACCAAATCGATCGTGTACATCGTTGTCTTTCGTCTTCGAAAGATCCCTGCTACGACGTTAAGCTGCTTCATAATTGCCGGAGCGCCGTATCTCTTAAGCATGATCCCCATTCCGCTCTTAGGTTTTTTATCCGTTCCCGTCGCAATCGGGTTGGCAGTGTATTTAACGATGCATTACACTCGTGTGGAACTCATTCCTGATGGGCTCTTTATCCCATTGAGCATAGAAGTCTTTTTCAGGATCAGTCTCTGGGGAATCCAGGAATTGAGCTCTCTTCAATGAATGGGTGGATGGATCTTGTTATTATCTTCGGCTGCACTGCAACCGGCCATCGACGAACTGGTCAGCGCGCATCAGTACTTCTGGGCTCACGTAAGCTTAATGTAACGAGGCGGTCATGACTTTTTTCAAACGCACTTTCTGCGTTGTGTTTGTTTATGCTTCATGCTGCTATTCCCAGATAACTCTTTCAGGCAGATTCGTTCAATTAGATGAGAGCAATTTCGACTCCGCGACCGTTGTCATAAAGGAACCAACCGGGGACACTGTTTATGCAAGAGCCTCGGCGTCGAAAGACGGTTCATTCTCCCTGAAAACGAGCAACTCCGGAATGCTTATGGCAGAATTCAGCCGTCCTCATTTTAGGAGTCTGAAAGCAGCTTTTCTTTCCGACCGCCCGGAACAAACAACCGTTGATGTCACTTTATGGGATAAATCTGGTCCGTTTGACAATTCAAATATTGTTTTCCATGATTCGTCATCGCTCCTCGCGAGATATGCCTTACTGCAGTTCAAAGGCAATTACCGTTTGAATGGACCGACTGCTGATTCAATCAGCTGGAAAGCTGTGACTCGGACCTTTGAAGAGGCACTTGCAACTGAAAAGGAACCTCTTCTTCGTCAGGAATTGATCCTTCAGTATGTTGAATCAAAATGGGCTGGATCCCCCAGCGCGTCGGAAGATAGTACCGAAAAAAAGTATTTGATTGAAATTCCGCCAACTTCTCCCGTGTGGGTATATCATTCCAACATTGCTCTCCTTTTGTCTAGAGGTAACCGTGAAGAGCCATATAAGTTGGCGAATGAAATCTTCGCTCATCATCCGAATATGTACTTTGTCAGGTATCTTTACAAATGTGCTCAAGGAAGATTTGGATTAAAAGCTAACGTCTCCTCACAATCAAACTGGGCATCAGGAGATCGCCCCTTCATCCCAACCGTCCGAGTGGGAGACCCGGTCCCTCATTTCGCCTTGCGTTCAATGGATGACACGTTGAAGATTTTCTCAGAGAGAAGCATGATGGGGCAAGTCTATTTGATCGATTTCTGGGCAACATGGTGTGGGTCTTGTGTTTTTGAGATTCCGTATCTCGAGAGAGCGTTTGAACGGTTTAAATCCCAAGGTTTTACGATCCTCAGCGTGTCGGACGATGATTCTGCAAGCACTGTGTTGAGGTATCGAAATCGCGAAGGAACAATGCACTGGGACAATGTGCTCGCAAGCAGTCAATCAAAAGAATCAATTATGTTGTCATTCGGAGTGTCCGGGATCCCGTTCCCTGTATTGGTCAGCGCGCAAGGAACGATTCTTGCACTGGGTGATGATTTGAAGGGCGAGAACCTTGAACGCACTCTCGATAAATTCATGCCCAACTAGATCATTGCTCATCGCTATATCTTAAAAAGGCGTGAGCGAACCGGCTCACCAGCGGTTCAGGCCCCGGGGGATTCTTTGGAACTGACAGAACCGATCATCAACGATTTGGTTACGCAACAGGAAAAAGTTATTGGGCAAAGAGCGATATCCGTCGACGGAACGGCAACGGCGGGAGAAGATCATCGGGCAATCTTCGATGCGTCACAATTTGCAAGCGGAATCTATTTCTCGCGTCTAGAATTTGGCGGGAGAACACAGATTAAGAAGTTGCTGCTGTTGAAGTAATAGATCTCCATCGGCTATCCAGAGCCCGGGCCATACCCAGGGTTTTTATTTGCGTTTGGCGGATGGAAAGGGTAGATTTGCCACAACGCCGGATGAGCAATCCGGTATCCGATCGCCGGTCAAGGGGAAGAATGTGAAGGCCGCAACTTTTCAGTGATCGTTGCCGTAGTGGATTTGAACAACTAAGCATGATTTCAACATTTTCCTTTCTTCAAGATATCGCGGTCCGTCCGCTCGCGGCGGCAGAAGTGCGCCGGCTCAATAAATCCGGAGTTCCGTTGGCCCGCACGCTCGCGACGTGCATTGATCAAGCGTTCCATGACCGATTGAGCGAAGCCGAGCAGCGGCTCATCGGCAGGATTCAATCGCGCCGCGCAATGCTGGAGCATTCAAACGAGCAGATCACAATAACCGACTATGGAGCGGGAAGAAAAACGAATGGAGGAGACGGCGCACACAGTATCGGCAATGTGGCAAGAAATTCGAGCAAACCGCATCAATGGGCGATGCAGCTCTTCAGGCTCATCCGCTCTTTTACCCCTCTGTCCTGTCTTGAGCTTGGCACTTGCCTTGGCATTTCCGGAATGTACGAGGCGGCAGCTCTCCAATTGAATGCAAAGGGAAAACTGGTCACGTTAGAAGGCGACGAATCGCTCGCGGAGATGGCCAGGCGGAACTTCTCGGAACTTGGCTTCACCAATGCCGAAGTCGTTCAGGGAAGGTTTCAGGATACGCTGGAAGCCGCCGCCAGGCGAATTTGTCCCATCGATTTTGTGTTCATCGACGGACATCATGCGGGGGAGTGGATGACGAAGTACTTTGAGATGGTATTCCCCTTTCTTTCATCGCATGCGCTGGTGTTGTTTGACGACATCCATTGGTCGAGGGATATGAAACGAGCCTGGGATGCGGTGAAGCGCGACCCGCGAATCCTTCTGAACTCGGACCTCTACCAGCTTGGAATTACCATCGTCAATAAGTCAACGCAGTGCACTTACGGCGGCGTGAATGCGGGATAAAAAATCAGGCCGTTCACATTAAAACAATATTAGAACGCTTATGACCGATGAGATGCAGATATCGCCAGCTTCCCCTTCATTGCTTCGCCGCATTTTCGTGGGCCCCGACAACATCCGCGCCGGCTGGAGCATCGCGATCTTCTTTCTTCTGATGGCGCTGTTCACAACGGTCTTCTTCTTCCCGACGAAGGTCCTCCTCGAACATTTCAAATTCCGCCTCGACGACTCGCAGCCACTCCCCGCCTGCGCGGCAGAGACAATGGCATTTCTCGGCGTGCTGGGCGCATCGATGGTCATGGCGCGCATCGAGCATAAGCCCCTTGTTTCGTACGGGCTGGAAGGAACAGGCCGGCTCAAAAATTTTCTTGTCGGATTTGTCTCTGGGTTCGCGGCGCTCTCCGTTCTCGTCGGAGCGCTGAAGCTCTCCGGCTTCCTTTCGTTCGACGGACAGAATATTTTCGGATGGCAGGCAATCATGTACGCCGTGGCCTGGCAGGCGGTCTTTTTCCTTGTCGGAATCTACGAAGAATACATGATGAGAGGATATATCCAATCGACGCTCTCCCGCGGCATCGGTTTCTGGTGGAGCGCGTTCATCCTTTCCGCGGCGTTCGGATGCTTACATTTGTCGAACAAAGGGGAGTCGTCGGTGGGCATCTTTTCGGCTGCCTTCGTCGGCTTCATTTTTTGCATCAGCCTCTGGTATCTGAAGAATCTCTGGTGGGCGATAGGGTTTCACGACGCATGGGATTGGGCACAGTCGTATTTCTGGGGGACGGCCGACAGCGGCAAAGTTTCAGCGGGACATTTGTTTTCCGTCCATCCGCAGGGCAGCGATCTTTGGAGCGGCGGCTCCACGGGCCCGGAAGGAAGTCTGATGATCCTCTTCCTTCTCCCTCTCATCGCCCTGCTCATGTGGGTGGCGTGGAGAAAAAGAACCAACAACGGAACGGAGATGCAGACAGCCCCATCGGCGTGATCGGGCCTGGCGCAGCGCTGTGGTTTTGTGGTTGACGGGTTCTCCTCGTTCAAGAGAATTCCATGAAAACTCTTCCCTCCTCCGGTTCGTCAACGGGAAAACGGCATTCCGGCTTCCTTCTTTCCAAGTGGTATCTCGATTGCATTGCGCACGACGGCACAACGTTCGTCGGTTATGCCGCACAGCTCCGGTGGAAATCGCTCTCCCTTCGATATTCGAGTTTCCTTATTCGCCGCGTTGACGGCAGCCTTCACTCTGCGACGTCGTTTCTTCAAGCTCCGCTGCCGCACCGGGAGGGGGCGGTCATTCACTGGTCCCCGCGGCCGTTGAAAACCGACGGAGAATGGAATTGTGTGCAGCCTTCTGTCGAGAGGGAATTGTACAAGAACCACGCCGGCAGCATAACATGGTCATGCTGCTCCCCGATGACTCGCACGCGCATCGCCGTGAACAAATCCACACTAACAGAGGGAATCGGCTATGCAGAGCGATTGACGATCTCCATCCCCCCATGGCAGCTTCCGATCGAACTGCTTCGATGGGGACGGTTTCATTCGGAAAATGATTCGCTCGTGTGGATCGACTGGCGCGGTCCGGTCTCTCAACGATTTCTGTTTCACAATAGCGAAGAGGTCGCCGCACCGTCGATTGCAGACCATGAAATTGAAGGGGCGAAAAACCTTCGCCTCTCTCTGAAACGAACGGCCGTTCTCCGCGACGGTCCGATCATCTCCGATACGCTCGCGATGATCCCGGGAGCAAAAAAGATCTTTCCGCATAGCATTCTGCAACTCTATGAATCCAAATGGTTAAGCAGGGGGGAAATGGTCTTCGACAATTCTTCGTGTGGTTCCGGATGGGCGATTCATGAGCTGGTGAGTTTCCGATGAACTCTTCATTTCAGGAGGCTGCCATGAAATTCCTGTACGGTTTTTTGTTCGCCGCTTTGCTTCCTCTCCTCCTTGTTCTTTGGGCTGCTGCGACGGAGCATTCTGTCCCTCTCAATATCATACAATCCGATACGCTTGGCACCGCACTTGCAGCGACGGGGTTACTGATGGTCTTTGTCGGGATGACTTCTCTTGTCGTGCATGGCAAAGGCCTCCCGATGAACGCATTCCCGCCGGCGGAATATGTCAATAGAGGAATCTACCGCCTTATTCCTCACCCGATCTACACCGGCTTTTGCATCTGCTGTTTCGGAACTGCCCTCCTTTGCCATTCGCAGAGCGGCTTCTGGCTGGTTTCTCCTCTTGCAACGCTCGGATGCGTTTCATTGGTGCAGGGGTATGAGAAACAGGATCTGTCGGCCCGATTCGGAAACCGGGTACAGAAAAGTTACATCTCCCTTCCTCTCAACGAAGAACGAAGACCGTTGCTGAGCGAACGTCTCTCGGTGTACATCCTCGTCCTCGTCCCATGGGTTCTCGCATACGAAGCGTTCGTCCTCCTGGGACCGCCTGCCGATGCGGTCACATCGTTTCTTCCTTTCGAGGCCAAACTACCGACGCTTCAATGGACCGAGTTGTTTTATGGCGGAACATATTTGTTCGTGGCGCTTCTCCCCATCATCGCGCGGTCGGCAAAAACGCTCAGAGAATTTTCCATTGCCGGGCTCGCTGCGACTACGGCCATGGTATTTTTCTTCATCTTTTTTCCGCTCACCGCTCCGCCGAGGGAATTTTCCTCCGATGGATTATTCGGCAGATTGCTTCTTCTTGAGCGGAACAACGATACGTGTGCGGCAGCATTTCCTTCATACCATGTCATATGGGCGATGATCGCGGCACGCGCATATTCATGCTCCTTTCCCCGTTTTAGATTTCTCTGGCGGACCCTGGCCGTTTTCATCGCGGCAAGTTGTCTGACGACCGGTATGCACTCGCTCGCCGATGTACTTGCCGGCGGCGCAGCGGGTTTTGTCTTTCTGAAATATCGGGAAGAATGGGAATGGATTCGTTCGCGCGCCGAGCAGCTTGCAAACTCGTGGAAGGATTGGCGCTTTGGAAATCTTCGCATCATCAATCACGGAGTGTACGCGGGCGTTGGAACGGGGCTTGGCGTTCTTCTCGCCGGGACCTTGCTCGGCCCCGATTCGCTCGGATACATTCTTCTTATTGTGGTCATCGGGCTTGTGACCTCCGGCCTCTGGGCTCAGGTCATTGAGGGATCTCCAAGTCTTTTGCGGCCGTACGGCTACTACGGCGGCGTGCTGGGAGCCATCATCGGGATCACTCTTGCCGGTCTGCTTGGCGGGAATGTCTGGGCATTGTTCGGCGCGTTTGCCGTTGCGGGGCCGATCATCCAGGCGTTCGGAAGATTACGCTGCCTCGTTCAGGGATGCTGCCATGGCCGGGAAGCGCCGGCCTCCGTCGGCATTCGCTACACGCATAAAATGTCCCGCGTCTGCCGTTTGTCGGATCTCTCCGGCGTTCCGCTTCACCCCACTCCCGTGTATTCTATTCTCTGGAACATCGGCGTTGAAATGATCCTTCTGAGGCTCTGGTTTCTGCATGCCGAGCCGTCGATGATCACCGGGCTTTATCTGATCCTTAATGGGTTGGGAAGGTTCGTGGAAGAAGCTTACCGCGGGGAACCGCAAACGCCGATCGTCGGGAAATTGCGTCTCTACCAAATCATGTCCATCCTCAGCGTGGCAACCGGAGCTATCTTTACGGCGATCCATTCAGCCCCGGTAACGTCTGGGCTCGCAATAAGAACGCCCGCCGTGATCGCCGCCGCGGTCATTGCGGCTGTTGTGTGGTTCGCTTTGGGAGTCGACTTTCCGAATTCGAGCAGGAGATTTGCACGGCTGGCGTAGCGGGAAAATGATTTTTTCTGAATTGAGATCTTCAATGCATCTATTTCTTGACGATGCGAAATCCGATGTAGATGCTGCGCACCGCGGGATCGTTGTCAAACCGGTTTGAGATCCGGCAGTACTTGTCCTTGTCGTGCCAGCAGCCCCCGCGGATCGCACCGGAATTTCCGCACCACTCCCATACGTTGCCGCTCATGTCATAGATGCCCAGCTCATTCGGCTGCTTGGATGCCACATCGTGTGTCTTAAGCACGGAATTGCCCGCATACCACGCTACGCCGTCCGGCTTGTTGTTTCCGCTGTAAACGAATCCGCCGCCTTTCTTTCCCCCTTGTGCGGCAAATTCCCATTCACGCTCATCCGGAAGTTGAATGTTCTCCCCTGTTTTCGCCGAGAGCCACGTGCAAAATGCGTGTGCGTCGGAAAGGTTGACATTGATCACCGGCCGCTTGCCCCGTCCCCAGCCGTTGTCGTCCGGCTTCGGATATCCCGATGCTTCGCAAAATTCATCGTACTGAGCAAAGGTGATTTCTGTTTTGGAAATACTAAAATCTCCCGTCGGTCCCCCTTGGACAAATACCCAGCCGATTGAATCCGTCCTCTCCACGGAGAGGGAATCTATCTTGACTCCTTTTTCAATCAGGCCATGTTTGACCGTATCCGTGCGAGCAGCTGTGGTTTTCGGGGGGCCGTCGGAATGCTGAGCCAAACAGGCGGTCTCCAGCAAAAGGATCGCAAGGAGAAGAAAATTCACGATCGGGTTTCTCATTCTGTATTCCTCTATGCTGGCGAAAATAGTAAACCACGAAGCTGCAGGAGCATTATACGATTTTTTTCTCTACCGATTGTCATCCGCAGCGATTATATTTATAAAGGAAACGATCTTTTTGAATTCAATACACTTTTTTTCGGGCGATCCAATGGCATTGAAAATTCATTCAGCAGCAGAAACTGAATTCGACCTTCTCTCACTCGGCGAATGCATGATCCGGCTCAGTCCTCCCGGTCATCAACGAATAGAGCTGGCTCCGTTCTTCGAAGCGTACGCGGGGGGAGGAGAATACAACGTGGCGTACGCCCTCGCACGTTATGGAATGCGGACGGGATGGATTTCGCGACTCGTCGATAATCCTCTCGGCGCGTTCATCAAAAACCACGCGCGCGCCAGCGGCATGGATATCAGCGAAGTCGTGTGGGTTCCGTATGACGGCTCTGGCCGTGCGGACCGCATCGGTTTGAACTTCACGGAAGTGGGGATCGGGGTCCGAGCCAGCGTCACGATGTACGACCGCGGACACACGGCGGTATCGCACATGAAGCCGGCCGACGTCGACTGGAAGCGCCTGTTCAGCCGCCGAAAAGCCCGGTGGTTCCACACCGGAGGCATCTTCACCGCCCTGAGCGACAGCTGCGCTGAGACGGCGTACGAGTCGATGAAGGCGGCTCATGATGCCGGCGCGATCGTAAGCTACGACCTGAACTTCCGCAGCAAGCTCTGGACGAGCAAAAAAGCGGTAGAAGTGACCAGAAGGCTCGTCCCCTGCATCGACGTCCTCATCGGGAACGAAGAAGATTTCCAGAAAGTCCTTGGCTTCGATGTCGAAGGAACCGACGAGCATTTGAAATCGCTCCCGATCGACGGCTATAAGAAGATGGTCAAGAAGGTCGTGGAGACCTATCCCAATGTGCAAGCGGTGGGAACGACGCTTCGCGAGGTTGTCAGCGGCCTCGTCAACAATTGGTCAGCCATCATGTACTACGACGGGGACTTTTACGAGTCCAGAAAGTTCTCAAACCTGGAGATCGAGGACCGGGTCGGAGGGGGGGACGGGTTCTGCAGCGGATTTGTCTACGGCCTCCTCCATAACATGTCTCCCCGGGAATGCGTCGAGATGGGGGCCGCCCACGGCGCCCTTCTGCAGAGCACCCGCGGCGACACGAGCATGGTCACGATGGAAGAGATCAGGCATGTGATGGGGGGCGGCAGCGCGAGGATCAAACGATAAGAAATGTCATCCCTCTTCCCATTCGATCTTCTTGACCAAAGGATTCTTATGACACGAAATGAAACGCTCTCTCAGATTCTCTCGACCGGAGTCATCGCAGTGATCAGAATGAAGGATGCGCGCCGCCTCGCCAAGGTGATCGGTGCGATCCAGGCCGGCGGGGTCAAATGCATCGAGATCACGATGACCGTCCCTGGCGCCGTGGAAATCATCTCCGACGTCGCGCGCAATGCTCCTTCGGATGTCATAGTGGGTGCAGGAACGGTCACCGAAAAAAGCGCAGCGCTCGATGTCATCAGAGCGGGGGCGAGGTTCGTCGTCGGCCCTGCGCTCAACCTGGACATCATCCAGGTATGCAAAGAGAAAGAGATCGTCTGCATGCCCGGATGTTTTTCTCCGACCGAAATTCTGGCCGGTTGGAACGCGGGGGCGGACGTCATTAAAGTCTTTCCGGCAACATCGCTCGGACCGAAATACTTCAGGGATCTTGCCGGCCCTTTCCCGCACATTCGATTGATGCCGACCGGCGGAGTGACGGTTGATAATGTCGGCGAATGGGTCGCGGCGGGAGTTGTCGCCGTCGGCATCGGCAGCGACCTTCTCGATAAGAAAGCGATCGAAGAAGAAAACTACTCGGCGCTCACCGAACGGGCAAAATGCCTGACGAAGAATTTTCGCGAAGCAAAAGCGAAGCATCAGTAAGCCGGGGGGCAATTTATTTCGCGTGACGACGGTCTTTTGCCAGACGCATTGATTCTCCCGGAGGTCCTTCGAGGTGCATCCGGACAGCGGCTCCATTGCTTCAGACCGGATAATTAATTGGCATTATTCTGATCAAAGCAGCAATACCGTCCCCCAACGGGTCGATGGAACCATGGGGTCGTTGACGATGCGTTCGCTCCCCCCGCGTACGCCGCGAAGGAGTCCTTTTGCAGAACAAGCCCCCAAAGGTCGCCGAATGACAGCGACTCCTTGAGGGAACGCGTCTGGCGATGCCATTCCTCAGGGAGAAGGGGCGAACTTTCAAAGCGGCCCGTCGCCTCTATGTTGCACAACTAATGAAAATTAGGCATATTGTCGGTTAGTCGGCACCAAGATCAGGGAGGGCATTCTCGGCACACTTTGCTGCATGAAATTCTAACGATAACTCAATAATTATTCAATGGCTTCTACCGCCCTTTCCGCTTTCCCCAACCTCACTGTTCGCATTGCGGCCCCAATGAAAAAAGCGTACGTCTACACCAAAGATTTTGTCGCCCGTTATCCTGCCGTGCTCGCGTCGTACTTCATCTATGGATATTATTTCATTTCGACGCTCGATTTTTACGTGGCCTTCAAGAAGAAGCATCTCGGGACCTCGGAAACGTTCTCCCATTTTGACACTCTCATTTGGATGTGGGTTCTCGCCTGGGCGCTGGTCCGGGTGATCGAGCTGCGCGAGAGACTTTCCACGAAGGAAAAAGAGAATCTTGCCCACCAGCACACCATCCAGCTAAAAGAGACTCAGATCAAAACGCTGAACGAGGTGGTGACCACGCTGAAGCACCGCATCAACAACCCGCTCGCAATCATCCTCGGCTACACGCGGCTCGCAAAGAAAAAATCAACGGACGACGACATTTCAAAGAAACTTGACGAGATCGAGGTCGCAGCCCAGCGCATCAACACCACGATGAAAGAGTTCTCCCTCGTGCGTGTGTATCAGACAATCGAGTCCCCGGTCGGAAGTCTTGTCGATACCGATCCGTCCTCATCCCCCGAAAAAAAGTAATATTTCCCGAAGCCTTCCATGACCGTTCATGAACGTTGGATGGAGCTTGCGTTGAAAGAAGCGCGGACCGCGTTTTCGAAGAACGAAGTTCCGGTGGGGGCTGTCGTTGTCCACGGGAACACGGTGATCGGCAAAGGCTACAATCAGATCGAAGCGATGAACGACCCGACCGCCCATGCGGAGATGATCGCGCTCACCGCGGCGGCGGCTAACCTGAATTCAAAATGGCTGAAAGGCTGCACGCTGTATGTGACGCTCGAGCCCTGTCCGATGTGCGCCGGGGCAGTCGTTCTTTCGAGGATTCCGACGGTGGTCTTCGGAAGTTACGACCCTAAAATGGGGGCATGCGGGACGCTGTTCGCCATCACCGACGACATACGGCTGAATCACCGGGTTCATACCATCGGAGGAGTGCTCGACGCGCAATGCGGGGAAATGCTGAAGGAGTTTTTCAGGAAGAAAAGAGGGAGCTGCAGGTCATGAGGAAATGCCCGCCCCCGTTCCGCTTTTGAGTTTTTCAGCCCGGTCTGCAAGCCGAAGCTGCTCGATGAGCTCATCGAGTTTCCCGTCGATGATTTCGGAAAGATTATAGAGGGTCAACCCAATGCGGTGGTCGGTGACCCTGTTCTGCGGGAAATTATAGGTACGGATCTTGTCGCTCCGGTCGCCGCTCTTGATCATCGACTTCCTCTGCGCGGCCGTCCCGGCGGTCTGCTCGCTCAATTTCGCTTCGTACAGTTTTGCCCGGAGCATTTTCATTGCCCGCTCGCGGTTCTGGAACTGCGAGCGTTCCTGCTGGCAGGCAACAATAACGCCGGTCGGCTTATGGGTGATGCGGACCGCCGTCTCGACCTTGTTCACGTTCTGGCCTCCTTTTCCCCCTGCACGGTAGGTGTCGATCTGCAGGTCGGCGGGGTTGATCTCGATCTCGACATCCTCGACAGTCGGGAGGACGACGACCGACGCCGCGGATGTGTGGACGCGTCCCTGCGCTTCTGTTTCCGGAACCCGCTGCACGCGGTGGACGCCGCTCTCAAATTTCATCATCCCGTAGGCATCATTCCCCTCAACGCTCAGAACGACTTCCTTGAACCCCCCTTTTTCCGTTTCATTCCAGTCGAGGGTTTCGACCTTCCATCCCTTCCGCTCCGCAAAGCGGGTGTACATCCGGTAGAGATCGGACGCGAACAGCGCCGCTTCCTCGCCGCCGGTGCCTCCGCGAATCTCCATGATCGTGTCTTTGCTGTCGTTCGGGTCTTTGGGAACAAGGAGCTGCTTCAACCGGTCCTCAACCGCGGCGAGTTTCGGCTGGAGTTCTGCCAGTTCGTTTTCGGCGAGGGATTTCAATTCTGCGTCCCCCCCCTGCTCGAGAATCTCCCTGCTTCCCTCGACGCTCGTGAGGAGCTTTCGGTATTCATCATACACTTTCACGATCTCCGAAAGCTCGCGGAATTCCTTGCCGAGCTCTTTGTTCCGTTCCTGATTTGAAATAACGGCAGGGTCGCTCAGCAAGCGAGTCACTTCAAGGTAACGTTCTTTGATCTTCTCTAATTTTTCCAGCATGGCAGCCGCGTTCTGTGGGGAATTAACCGATGACAACTGAAGGGGAAGAAACTCCGGCAGGAGCATTGTCCAGCCGAAGAGCCGCTTTGATCGCGCAGAGGGAGACCTCCATTTGAGTTTCGTCCGGTTCCTTTGTCGTAATTTTTTGCAGCCACAATCCGGGGGCGACCATGATCCTGCCGAGGGGTGTTGCCGCATGTTTCGCGGAGAATTTCAGGATTTCGTACGATATGCCGCCGACGACCGGGATGAACGGAATATGGGTCGCAAGCCGCACCGTGAGCGAGAGCGCGCCCGTCGTCATCAGGACGACGGAATCGAGAACGCTGAACAGGAGAATCGAAACAAGCATGACGAGAAGGACAAAACTTGTACCGCACCGCGGATGGAAGCGGGTGAATTTCATCGCGAAGGGAATTTCCAGCGGCGCATTCTGCTCGAACGTAAACACCGCCTTATGCTCGGCGCCGTGATACTGGAAAAGCCGGTAGACGTCCTTCATCAATGAGATAGAATACATGTACCCGACAAGTATGATGATGCGGAGCGCCCCGGCGATCAGGTTGAAGAGGAGGGGCTGCTGCTCGACGTTGAACATGAGCGTCGCGGCGTAGAGGGGGATGAAAAAGAAAACTCCGACGCCGAGCGCAAGGGCTGCAACCAGCGCGGCAACGAGAGAAAGCGCCGACTGATTTTTTACCGCGGTTTCACTTTCCGACGGATCCGATAGGGCTACTTCGGCGGAGTAATTGAGCGTTTTGATGCCGATATACATCATTTCGACCAATCCGACCGCGCCGCGGACGATGGGAAGTTTTAGGAGCGGGTACCGTTCGTTCCAGGAGTGGAACTCTTCTTTTTTCACGATGATCTTTCCGTCCGAACGGCGGACGGCGGTGGCGATCATCCCCTTTGCACGCATCATCACCCCCTCGATAACCGCCTGCCCTCCGACCTGCATCGGCTCATTCGGATCGAATGCCGGGTTGGTTGGTGTCCAGGCGTCGATGTTCTCTCTATCTTTCACGTAAAGCTCTCTCTCTTTTTTTGAACTGTTAATATAAGAAAATTACGCGGCTCCTTCATCCTCAATAGCCGACCGCTTCGCCGTAGCCTCTGGGGTCGGTCGCGCCGAAGATCAACCCCCTCTTTCTGTCGAATAAGATCCCTTCGGCCAGGCCCGTCGTGTTCTCACGCAAATGGAGCGAGTGCCCCATCGCCCGGAGATTCTCCACAGCATCCTGCGACAGCGCCCGTTCCTCGTACGAAATGTGGTCCGGCAGCCACTGATGATGGATGCGCGGCGCGTCGATCGCTTCCTGGATGGTCATCTTGAAGTCGATGACATTGACGATCGCCTGCAGCACCGTCGTCATGATCGTCGACCCGCCGGGGGAACCGATCACCATGAACGGTTTCCCGTCCTTCAGAATGATCGTCGGCGTCATGGAGCTCAGCATCCGTTTGTTGGGCTCGATCGCATTGGCGCTGCTGCCGACGAGGCCGTACTCGTTCGGAACCCCTTCCTTCGCGCTGAAATCGTCCATCTCATCGTTCAACAAAAATCCGGCGCCCGTCACGACGACCTTCGAACCAAAGGCGTCGTTCAGCGTCGTCGTCACGCTCACGCAATTGCCGAACCTGTCGACGACAGAATAATGCGTCGTATGGTCTTTCTCCGACACCTGAATGCCGTGAGAGATCTGGTCGCTCGGTGTCGCTTTTACGGTATCGATCGTCGCGCGGCGCTGAGCGGCGTATTTTTTTGACGTCAGCCATGCGAGGGGCATTTTGACGAAGTCGGGGTCGCCGAGAAATTCGGCGCGGTCGGCGTACGCGCGGCGCATGACTTCCGCCATCCGATGGACGGCCTTGGAGGAATTCCATCCGTACTGTTCAAGGTTGTACCCCTCCAGCATGTTCAGCATCTGAATGAGCACCACGCCTCCGCTGCTCGGCGGACCGGCGGAGATGACTTCGTACCCGCGATACGTTCCGCGGACGGGATCTCTGATGACCGAAGCATAATCTTCGAGATCCTTCAGGGTGATAAGCCCGCCTCCCCGCTTCATCTCTGCGACAATGAGTTTTGCGGTCTGGCCGGTATAAAATCCGTCCCGTCCTTTATCCCTGATCCGCTTCAAGGTTGCCGCCAGATCTCGCTGTTTGAACAGATCTCCCTCCCCGTACGGCCTGCCATTCTTTGTGAACGTTCTTTTCGAGCTCTTGTACGCCGAGAATTCGGGGATCATCCGCTCTAAATCTTCGGCGAGGCGGTAGTGGAGATGAAATCCCTTTTCAGCCAGGTCGATCGCGGGCTTCATCACCTGTGCCCGTGTCAATCTTCCGTAGCGCCGTTGCGCATACATCAGTCCGGCAACGGACCCCGGAACGCCGCAGGCAAGATGGCCGTGCGTGCTCTTCTGCTCCAAAAAATTACCATTCTTATCGAGGAACATGTCCCGTTTTGCCGCGGCCGGCGCCGTTTCGCGATAATCGAGCGATTTCACTGTTCCGTCGGCAAAACGCATCACCATAAATCCGCCGCCGCCGATGTTTCCGGCTCCCGGGTACGTCACGGCAAGCGCAAAACCGACCGCAACCGCCGCATCGACGGCGTTCCCTCCTTGGCGGAGAATTTTCAAACCGACGTTGGCCGCGATCGGGTCCGCCGCGACAACCATCCCCTTTTTGGCGCGGACAGGCTCGCGCGACGCTGCCGGCGATCGAAGAACGACGACAAAGCTGATAAGAACAAGGAGCGCGAAGGTCCGCAGCCGCTTCATTCCGTTTCTTTCCTTTCGACCTGCTGTTGAATGTCGGCGAGAATATACAGGATCCTGTTTTTCGCCACCCGTTGGACCGTGAATGAAATATTTTCATACTGGATCGACTCGTGATCCTTCGGAACACGGCCGAACAGCTGGAATAAGAACCCTCCGAGCGTATCGTACCCCGAATCGTCGTTGAAGAGTTTGACGCCGAGCAGGTCCGACGCTTCGGCGATCCCGATATTTGCGCTGAACCGGTACGAATGGGGGCTCAATTTCAACGCCTTCGATTCGGAAACTGTGTGTTCGTCCGAAGTGTCGCCGACGATCGTTCTCACGACGTTTTGAAATGTCACAAGACCGGCGGTGCCTCCGTATTCATCGACCACGACGGCGATGCGTGTCTTCTTGTCCTGGAACTCTTTCAGGAGGTCCTCGACTTTTTTGCTTTCGGGAACAAAGAGCGGTTCGCGGGAAAGTTTGAGGATGTCGAGCGTTTTCCGGGCCTGCTTTTCGTAGAGGAACGGCAGGACATCCTTCGCGTAGAGGATCCCTTTGATGTTGTCGATCGTCTCGGCATAGACCGGAATGCGCGAATGCTTCTTCGTCACGAAGGTTTCAACGAGGCCGTCAAAGGACTGGGCGGTGCTGTCGAGCGCGACCATGTCGGTCCTGGGAGTCATCACTTCGCGCACGATCATCTCTTTGGCATTGATCATGCTGTGGATGATGCTCCGCTCTTCCTGGTCGATCCCTCCGTGGTCGCTGACGACGTCGGCGAGCGTTTTGATCTCCTCGCTCTTCAAAGCGGTATGGCGCTGACGGAGTCCGAGGCGGGACTCGATCGCTTCGACCAACGCAACAAGAACCGCCGTGAGCGGGGAAAAAACAACCGAGACGACGTACAGCGGAAATGCCACCCGCCGGGAAAGCGCTTCGGGCATCCGCGCGGCGATCACCTTCGGCGTCACCTCGCTCATGACGATGACGACAAATGTTACGACGATCACCTCGATCCCGAGGACAAGTTCCTTATTCCATCCAAGCGCACTTGCGACGTCGGCGGTAAGCAGGGCAACAACGACTGCGGCAGACGTCGTGACGATGGTATTGCCGATCAATATCGTTACCAGCAGGTACCGCGGTTTCCGGAGAAGAGCGACGACATACTTCCACGTGCCGGATCGTTCCGACGCGTGCTCTTCGACCGCGGACGGCGTCAGAGAAAAAAGAGCGACCTCGGCCGCGGAAAAAAATGCTGAGAGCACGAGCGAGCAAAGGAATACCGCGCCGTCGACAAGTATTTCAGAGAGCATACGCGGTCAAGGATTGTGGAATCAGCCGTGAGAGGGACTATGAACACGATAGCCCCGCCGCAGCGGGGCTATGGTAATGTACAAAGGAGAAAGAACTTTTTCCATTACTCAGAACGGAAGGTCGTCCTCTTTTGCCGGCGCGGCATCGGAGACGGGCGTTTCGGCATCGCCGCCGTTCGTCGAGCGCTGCCCTCCTCCTCCGTCCAGCATGATCATCTGGTCGGCGACGATCTCGGTGATGTATCGCTTCACGCCGTCCTTCTCGTAGTTGCGCGTCTGCAGTCTGCCTTCAATATAGACGCGTTTCCCTTTCTTCAGCCATTCGCCGCAAATTTCGGCAAGCTTTCTCCACGCAACGATGTTGTGCCACTCGGTCCGCTCCTGGGTATTCCCCTCCTGGTCTTTCCACGAATCGGATGTCGCGATCGAGAATGTCGCCACGGCAACGCCGGAGCTGGTGTATTTCAGCTCAGGGTCTTTCCCCAAATTCCCGATGAGCTGTACTTTATTTAAGCTTTTTGACATAAGAGTACCCCCTGTTGTGTTTAGTGTGGTAAAATTCCGTCGGCCCCCCTGGCAGACGGTGATTCATTAATTAAGAAAATGATACGGGAATTTTTGCATAAAAACAAATTTATCAGGAGTCAATGGTCAGAACACAGGAGACAGAAGTCGGAAGACAGAAGTCAGTACTCAGATTGCTGGATTGCCATTATTTGACCCTTACACTGGAGCGTGGGCCGTCGGAATCGACGGCGGTGCGCAGCCTTACTGCGAGGCTTGCCGGACGACCAACACCTCGTGGTTCGTCAATATGATCATTTTTCTGGGAACGGAGTTCTTGTCTGCCGGCGCAAGGACCGCGTCGCGGAACTCGCTCCCCGACGGAAGACCGATCACCATCTGCAAAGAGATCTGGAATCGCGGCCTCCCGTCCCACGAAAATACTTTGACCGACGACGGATAGGTGACGACCACCTCATCCTTCGTGCTGCTGATCCCCCTCGGATTCTCGGCAGAGACCAGCGAGAACGAATTGAGATAGTTGCCGAAAATATCGTAGCCGATGACCTGATGAGCATCGAGCACAAAGACGCGGTCTGACGGAGCAACCGTAATATCGCGGGGGTCGGACAATGCGCCGGCCCCGGCTGAGTACGAGCCGAATTCCGCCTGGAAATTCTGATTCTGGTCGAACTTCAGGACCCGTTTCCCCTGGGCTTCGAGGATGAGCAATTCCCCCTGGGAGGAGATCCCGCAGGCGTTCGGATAGAACTCTCCGCTGTAGGATGAAGGGAGGTTCTGGTCCGTGAACGACTGCACATAGTTGAGCTTCCGGTCGAATTGCTGGACGCGCCGGTTGTTGTAGTCCGCGACATAAATATTGAGGGGGAACGACGAACAGACGCCGGTGGGCTGGTCGAACTCAAAATTTCCCCATCCTTTTCCTCCGACCGTTTTCACCGTCGAGCCGTCGGAAGCGAATTGGATGAGCGCATTGTTCCCTTCATCAAGGACAAAGAGGCTCCCATCGGAGCCGACGGAAAACGACGATGCATTCACAAAGGAGCCGAAGGTATAATCGACAACGAAGCTCCCGGACGCCGTCGAGTCGGAAAAAGACGGAAGGTGTTCTCCCCCGATGGTCGATGCCGAGGCATTGACCGGAACCGCTCCAAAGAGATGCAAGACAATGATGAAGGAGAGTGCCATAGAATATCGCCGCTGATGTCCTGTGCTCGGCAGTGCCGCTATTCCGATTCCGTGCTGACAAGGTTTGCCAGCAGTTCGTACGACGCCTTGTCAATAGTAAGAAGTCTTGGGTAAAGGTTCAATGAGCAGTAGAAAATTTTTCCCCGGCCGTCCGGCTGCTCGAGAAGGAGAACATGGTTCCCGGATCTCATCAGGGGCAGCGAGCCGTCCTTTCCCCCCGTCACGTCATTGTAAAAAAGCGGGAAGGGGCCCTGGGCAAGTTCTTTGCTTTCAATTTTATTCGGCCATCGCATCACGCCGGCGGTCGTATCGACAAAAAGCTTTTCGGCGCAATCCTCCGCCGACAACCGTGTGAACGAAATATCTCCGGCAAGAAGCAAACCCGCCGGTGTACCTTGAAATTGAGGAAGAACGATCAGCCTTCCCCCCCGCTTGACCCATTGATCCAGCGAGTCAACAACAGTGCCGTCAGCAAAAAATTTATCCATCGAAAACTGGTCAACGACGACAGCAGATACGCCGGACAGCCACTTCAGGGAAAGATTTCCGGCATCGACAGAAACAGCTGCAATGCCAAGCCGGCGGAAAGCGCTTTCCAGCGGACTGTGATCGATCACCGAGCATACCGCGACCGTTGCAGCATTCTTCGTTTTTACGGAAAGGGGCTCGACGACGAATGTTCCCGCGGGATTTCTCGGCCCGGCCAGTATCGCCACTTCATGGGGAGCCGTGAGAGCCGTATCGTTCCATGAAAGGAGCAGCGTGTCGGTCTCGGTGTAATTCTTTCCCGGAAATTCTATTTTTCTTTTCTGTACCGAGACGACGGGGTCGTTAGTAAAGAGAGACCCGTTCATCTTATCACGCACGTTGCTTCTCAGCCGGATACAAATACTCGTGTCGCGGCCGAAAACTATTTTAGGAGTCAAAACTTCCGCGGACCGGTACGGTGCAATAACCAGCGGCACCTCTTCTCTGTACATGAAGTTCCGGGCCGTGTCCGGATCATGATGAGTGACGATAAATTTAAAAGGTGCCCGAACTTGGAACGCGCCGAACCCGGCCGGGGTCTCGGTCGAGTTCAAGCCGATCGACCGCGGAGTGACGACCCTGAACTGCGCGCTGTCCTTCAGGTCATAAAACGTTTTTTGAGATTCATTGACGATCCACTGCTTCTCGAGAGTTCCCGGAAAAAGGATCTGCGTCTCACCGCTTGTCGCCGGAAGGGGCAGCTTTCCAAATGTGAGGAAAAATACCTGTACCGGGGTGAGCACCGTATCGCTGACCGTATACGTGATTTTGACTCCCAGCACCTGGCATCGGAGGGCTTCCAGTCCGAGCTTCCACGTCGTGAGTACTCTGGAGTCGACGGGATCCATCGACTTCGACGATCTTTGAATGACCGCGTCGGTTCTGGCAATCGCCGCGCGCAGAGCCGAGAGCTGATCCCGGTTCGACATGCGCGCGATCGATCCGATCGATTGAATTACCGGGAAGAGCGCCTTCAATTCCCCGCTTACCGGGGGAAGACCGTGTTCAAGCGGCAGCGAAGCCTTTGAATGCCCGGGGAAGATCTCCGCATAACGGTGGGGACTGTAATTTCTCCACAACGGAAGATGAAACCGCAGGCTCGCATACGGAATCTCGGCCTTGTCCGCCATGGCCGCATAACTCTCATTCCATACCGGATCCTTCTGATCGACCGGAATATCGACAGCGTCGGCCGCATCCATGGTTTGGAGATAAAAGCTCTTCACGCTCCCGGCAGAATTCTTTTTCTTATTTCGAATCTCTCCGAGAATACGCTGTTGAACGAAGGCAAGCCGGGAAGAAGCGCTCCCTGCCGCAACAGGGTCGCCTTCCAAAATGATCACGTCCGGGCGGACTTGCGCGATGACGCTATCGAGCCGGTCGGAGACCTTTTGCGAAAGCGACGGCGACGGCCGGAAACACGATGGGGCGGATGAAATGTCGCTTACAGGGATATTCAGGAAATATGCTTCGGCGCCGAGAATTGAGAGAGATTGGTACGCTTCCTCTTTTCTTCGCGAGGCAAGCTGGTAGAACATCTCCCCATTGTGATCGCTCGGGATGTCTTCGCCGTTGGAGAGAAAGGCGACGGCGACGTGCGAACCGTTTCCGACGCTGATCTTGGCTATGGCTGCCCGATCTTCAAAACCGGGGGCAAGTGCGACAACCAGGTAAGCAGCCGGGTGCTGGATTCCCCGGATCGTTTGGGCGAGCGCACCGGCGCCGTTTCGCGGAAAATACGGAGAATGCTGGGCGGCCGCGACGGAGGCGATGAGGAAAAGAAACGCTATGCTGCGTTTCGCCATGGTGGTCATAGAGTACGGAACAACGTTTGCAGAAATAAAAAAGGTCGTCCGAAAGGCTCGGGCGACCTTTTTGTTCATATCAGATGGTAACGATTAGAAACCGAGCTTCACCGTGAACACGTTGATCGCCGTGAGGAGAAGAACATGCTCGTAGGCATAATCAAGCGTGAAGTTCACTTCACCGAGATTATAGTTGATCCCGGCTCCGAATGTATAGTCATAGATTTCGGAGGATTGCCCGGTCTGATCTTTCGGTGCGTTCGGTGCATAGTTGTAGCCGCCTCGCAGGAAAATCATGTTGCTGAACGAATACTGCAGCCCGAATTTGTAGACATCCGAGCTGTAGTTGTTGTTCTCGAAGTTCCCGAACACGGTGACATCATTCGATTCGCCCAATTTCTTGTCGTATGCCAACGCGACGTCCATTTGCGAGGGAAGCTCAAACGACGCAGCCTGGACTGCATACCACTGGGTTCCGCGGATGTCTCCTACGGTTGAGCCCTGGCGAAGCAGGTTAGAACCGGAGTAGGTCATATTCGGACCAAGGTTCTTCACGGCAACGCCCAGCTTCAATTCCGGAACGATGAGCCCGTTATACTGCACGCCGGCATCGAGGGCAAACCCTGTCGCCGTGGTGCTCATAATCGTCTCATTGATGAAATTGAAGTTAGCGCCGACAGAAACACGGTCGCTCAGGTTCTTCGAATACGTCAACCCTCCGACCATATACGTCGGAGAGTATGTGGCTCCGGTTCCGTCGGGATTGTCCTCGGTCGTGACCGGGATATCGCCGAACGAGAGGGACTTGAACGATGCGGCGAACGTTCCGGTCGTGCCGAACGTGACGCCGACCGCTCCGTAATCAACGCCGATGCCCGCAAGGTACGACTCATGCGAAAAGAATGCTTCGGTGCTGAACGGATCCCGGGCTAAACCCGCCGGATTCCAGAAGACTGCATCTACCCCGGAGGTAAATGCAACGTTGCTTCCCGCAAGAGCAATGCCGCTCGCTCCTATGGGTATCAATAGTTCCTGAGCGCCTGCCGTTCCTGTGCGGTTGGTATTACCTGCAAACGCTGACGTCAGCAGCAAGGTACCCACTACAAGAATACCCGCCAAGCGCTTTAGTATGATATTCATTGAATATCTCCTTCCGATGTTAGATTATCAAATTGCAATGTTATCATGTTTGGCTTAAACGATTCTCAATAGTGGTCTAAGAACTGCTGTTCCGGTATGATAGCGAATTTTAGCGTTTTCGTGCCGAGGCTGCCGCAATCGATGTACGCGATATACATGCCGGCTGCTACCGGGAGTTTATGTTCGTTCAGAAGATCCCAGTCTGAGAACTGCGTCAGGTCGTTCTTCACAATCGTCCTCACGAGGATACCCGCAAGGTTGAAGATGCGGATCGTCGCCTTGGACGGCATGTGAGTGAAGCGGACCCAACGGTTGTATTTATCGGCTTCGAGCCTGTTGAACCCGAAATACGGATTCGGGAAGACGTTGATCTTCGCGATATCTGCTTTCTGGTCGGCAGGGTTATCGGTCGGTGCGACCGACTTGAAGGAGAACGTCACCGCCGCACTGTTCACGTAGTTCGGGATGATCTCGAATTCATCGCCGGCGGCGAAGAGGTTGCTGCCGCGCATGACGGCGACGATCCACCACATCATCGGCGACGCATCATCAAGGATGTCCGCCGGAATCAGCGGGTTGTCCACCGTGGCGCTGTAGGGCGTGCTGAAGATGAAAAGATACTCGCGCGGCGTGGTCGTTTCGATGCCCGAGGAGGTCGACGGCGGGTCGTATTTACCGTCCGGCGTTCCGCCGCCTGCGTTGTTCTCCAGGAAACCGACATCGAGCCGCTGGTTGTTATTGTCCTCATCAAAGGCCGCCAACGGAACCGCTGACCTCCCTTGATAAGCATAACCTGCTCCCGGATGCGGATCGACCGTTGCCGAATCGGGGAACGGGAAGGCAGACGTTGAATGTCGCAAGAACCGGTACGCCTGCGATACGTTCGGGTCGGTCGGGTCGGTGATGTTAAAAGCCGTGTCGATCGTCGCAAATTTGATCAGCACTTTATGCAATTTATCCGGCGTCACGGTCGACTGTCCTGCGCCGAAGGTATTGCCCCAATCCTGGCCCATACCCATGGCACCGCCTGTCCCCGAGACGTTGAATCCTTCAAGACCGTAGTCGCCTGCATCCAGGCTTGACCAGTCTCTCTTACCCGATGGAATATTCCAGCCTACGCCCTGACCGCCAGGGTTCATGCCAGGGGGAGGACCGTAGACCTGGAGGGCCACGCCGTTGGTCGTGATCGGACCGGGGTTGCCTCCGGGCGGCGGGGTCACCGCGCTTGACTGAACCTGCTTTGTAGCAATCGTCGTCCCTTTGGTCGCATCGGTCAGGTTCCAATACGTATTGCCGCTGACGTTATCAACCGCAAAGCCGACGTTGTAGGTATCGCCCGTGAGCACCGTAGGATCGACAACCCGTGCGATCACATAGCCGTCGCTTGCCCCTGTTTTTGTAATGGCAAGAGTATCTCCAGGTTTATTGAAGAGACGCACGCCGTTAAGAGGTGACTGAGGACGAACATCCAAAATGGAAGGTGAGCTTTCAAGAGCGTGAGGGACCAAGCCTCCTGTCGGATTGTAGTTGTATGCCGTCACAGCAAAATAATAGTCACGGTTGTTGGCGATCGGAGTGCCCGTCAACGCATCAGTAGTAAGGTCGATTGAATGGGCAATGCCGTTATCCGTGCCATATTCAGTCGGCGTGACAACGTATGTTCCCAACGGGACGCTGAAGACTGTATCCTGAATCGTCTTTATACCGTCGATGAGGTCATACGTGGCAATCAGTTTTCCACCGCTCGTGTTGTTCCTGGGATATTGATAAACATTATACCCCTCGAACGTATATCCCTTCGAAACGGCGCTTTCCGTATTGATAGAAGCTACGGGATCGCCCCACGAGAGGACGATTTCTTTGTCGAGAGCAGCAACATGTACCACCGGCGCAGGCGGCGGAACTGCGAGCTGGAAGAACGCATTGTAAGCGCTCTGTGCGATGTCATCATTCGACCTCAGCACGCTGATGCTCGACAGGTTATCAGCACCCAAGCCAACCAATGCCGCCACAACAACCTCCTGCGTATCGCCGGGGGCCATTGTGAAAGGACCCGAGTTAAGGCACATGCGGACGTCTGCTGGCGCGGAAACCGAACCCGACCCAATAAATGTGGGTCCACTGTTAGTCACCGGGTCGCCCGGATAGCAGTAATTGCTGCCGCCGGTCACCGATGCATCAAACGGCAGGCCCGTTGTACTGACCCTGCACCTCATTAAATTATACCACTGCTGCGTACCTCCGGGACCATTCGAACCGAGTTGCGGGTCCGTAAATTGTTGGTTCCCGTTGATGAAGAATGTGAACGCTGTCATCGGCAGATTTTTGTAACCGGGAACAAGCTTTCCGCCGAAAATAGCCGTATCGGTCGCCGCTCCGGCCACTTTGGGGCCCTGGAAGAAATCAAATCCGGCTGAGGGCGGGGGAAGTCCGATGTTCGCGAAATTTGCATCTCTTGCTTCGCCGTTGTAGACAAAGCCGAGGCTTCTTGTCGTATCGCAGCCTGTCGCATCGTCGCCGGCAAATCCGAGATCAGGGTCGCACCATTGAGAGACATACATTGAATCCAATTCAACGCCGCTCTTATTGATGAATTTGTAGCTGATAAAAATGGTGTTCCCCAACGCTCCGGGCCGGTTATAAGCCCATATCGTCCGTTGCACTTCCACACCGATTGGATTGGAAGAGTACAGATTCAGAGTCCTCGTCGGATTCAAGTCGTTCATAACCATCCAAATCGTCTGGTCTGCCCCGGGGAACCCTGGGACGTCGACGCCCGGATCGTACACGCCATTGTGGTTCACATCCGTGTACGGGGCCCCTTCCGCTGCCGGCCAGTTGGTCCAATCATTCCAGTATTGCTGCAGGAGATCAGAGGCGCTTGTGCTCTGGAACTGATTGATGTACGTCACTTCACTATTCTGCAAAAGGTTGGTCTCAAGTGCGATGGTATCCGCATTGGTGGTGGGCCTGATATCGGGCCGAACCCTGTACGGTTTGTTCGCCGGATCGGAAGCGCTTGCGGCTACACCAAGGCTGGAAGCCGTCCCATTCGAGACGATCCTCCCGGCCTGTAAGCCGTGATTATAGGTCGAACCGCCGCAGTAGAGCGTATCGTTCTTGAAGGCCGTCCAAACGAGACCGTCTTCAAAAATACAGGTCCCGTCGGTGGAACCTATCGGAAATTCGAAACCTTCGTCACTCGTTGTAAAGGGATTGAAGGATCCGTCACCGTTGTTCGAATAGTAATTGAAAATGTTGTTGATATCCATCGGAGCATATACATCGTTCGTCTGGACTTTGTGCAACGGCTTGACACCGGCGTTGCTGCTCTTGTCCGCTTTCGCCTTCGCCTGGGCGGGTGGTACAGCTATCCACGACGCAAGTAGAAGGGTTGCGACAATCGCGCTAAAAAATTCTTTACGGACCATAAAGGGTTCCTCCTGGATTTTCTTGGTCTTTTTAATATTCAACTTGAACTCCGAATCTTATTTGCCGTGGTGACAAATAATTGTTGGCGTTGACACCATTGTTGGCGCTATTGTAGACAGATTGGTAGAGGGTCGGATTATACTGAGCAGCAGCATATGCCTGCCCCTGAGTTGAACCCAGCCATCCGTCGTTCGATGGGTCGCCGGTCCGGATGAACACATTATCTGCGTTCTGTGTGTTGAGGAGGTTCTGAACATAAATATAGAACATTGCGTCCACCGAACCGATAGTCACAGTCTTATCGACGCGGAGGTCAACTTCGAATGTCCAGGGTGTCGTTGAATATCCTATCGGCTCGAGAGGCACCTGGAAGCGAGCATCGCCCAAATTATTCTCTGAGACGCTCTCAAGCGTGTACGGATATCCGCTGCCGAACTGCATCAGAAGGTTGATTCCGGAACGTTGAAGGATCGCTCCTCCATCATTCTTCGCATACCGATAATCGATGTTGAGGCTTCCCGTATTTTCCTGGCTGAACTGAGTCGGGAAGGGGATGTTGGCAGTGTACCCATGCTGGTCCGAAGCGCTTCCAGCGGCACTATTGGCACCTGAACCCGTGCCTTCAGCGCTCGCAAATGTATAGTTGAGCTGTGCTTCGAATCGATTCGTACGGCGCAGATTGATCTTAAACTCGACTCCTCTGCTTGTCGCGAAGTCGCCGTTCACCAGAGTGTAATAGCTTCTGTTCTCACCAAGTCCATCCGGGAGAATCAGACGAAATTGGATCTGGTCGGAGATGTCTTTATAGAATGTGACGATGTCGAATGAGGCGTTCTCTCCGATTTGCTGCTGAAAGCCAAGTTCGTACGAAGTTGTCCGTTCCGGCAGCAATCCATATCCAACTGGAGTTTGATAGTAATTCCCGCCGTGCAGAATGTTGTACATTAATCCCATTCCGGCGTATGAGTCGATCAATTCGGACTCCTGGATGAACTTACCGTACTGAGCATGGAATACGGTCGCATCGCTGACGGGGAAGGAGACACCAATACGGGGGCTGACCTGCTGAGTCACCGGGGTCTTCTTCATCGAAGACGTCGCAATGACGTTGAGCGAATCGTTAAAGTTGATCCCCTGAGGGTCAACAAACGCCCTGCTGTCCGGGTTGATATAATCGTACCGCAACCCAAAATTAAGATTGATGTCCGAAAGTTCGATCTTATCCTCCAAATACGCGGCAGCGTTAACCGGATGTGGCGGTCCAAAATCGACTACCGTGCCATTCACCGTAACATCATTGTCGACCGGATCTCCGTACTCATCGTAGCCGTAGTTATTATAGCCGGTTCCTCTGAGAGCGGCCGAACGCGCCACGGTCTGCGTATACGGTGCACCTAAGAGAGTATTGATCATCGCTGAGTACATTCCGACAACGTTCGCTCCAAAGTGCCGGATGGTATAGTAAGTGTACTCACCGCCAAACTTCATCGATTGATTCTCAAACTCCTTGGTGAAGTCCAGGCGGCCCCCAACCGAACTTTCCGAGGTCATGCCGGGCGCCGTAGCGAGCAGCGTCCCTGGCTGGTCGATCGTGATGCCGGCCGGTGCAGTACCAAAAACATTCCAGGGGGCGTTCAAGAGATTCGTCGAACCGCCGTTGAATTGGGGGTTTGAAATGGTATCGCCGTAGGCCGCAAAATTTCCTTTAAGGGAAGGATCCCAGCCTGTCTTGTAGTAGTTCCTGTAATAATTGACGTTGAGTTCGTAATACGTCTTCGGGTTGAAGAATTGCGTCAACTTCAGGTTACCGAAACCGTTCTGGTACGAATTTACAGGAAGACGCTGGGTATCGAAAATAGCTCCGATGCCAGCGGAGTTCTGGGAGTATACGTCAGTAAATGCGCCCGCTGCGCGGAGGTTAATATTTCCGAGGTCGAACAACAGCGTTCCGGTGTAGGAATACTGGTCAAGTTGTCCGCCGATCAGGTTGCCTGCTCCGTAGTCGACGCTCAGAGTATCCGCCATTGCGGTCGTCGGATGTGCGGCGGTGAACTGAGGGGCCGCGATCAATCCAGAATAATTGAACCCGTTCCAAAACCTCGGATTCGCATAGCTTGAGTTTGTCCCTGCGCCCGTTGCGCCGTTGACGCCGCTTCCCGTTTGCGCAACAAATGATCCCGGATCGCGATAAAATTGGTTTTCCACTGTCCCGTAAAACCGAACTTTATCAGACAAAACTGGCCCGCTGACGGTTCCAACGTAGTCGGAATATCCGTAGGAGTATCCTCCCAGAGCTTCCTTTCCCTGCGCTGTAAAATTATCCGTCTCTGCACGGAGGGATAACTTCAGTTTCTCTCCGCCGGTTCGAAGTTGAGTGCTGACAATACCGCCGTTCGCACCGCCGAACTCTGCCGGATAACCTCCCGTTTGCACTTCGATCTGATCAACGGCATCGGGAGAGATCGTTACTCCGCGCCCGCCGTTGTAGGGATCCGTTACAGTAACCCCTTCAAGAGTGAATCCGGTTTCATCGGCACGGCTCCCCCTCATGTAGACGAGGTTGTTTCTCAGGACGACCCCGGGCTGCAACGCCGCCGCTTCAGTCACGTTGCGGATCGGAATCGCGGCCAACATATCACTGTTCACGATACGGACTTCGTTCGTCGCGGATTTTTCGACAAGAGGCCTTTGAGCAACGATCACGACCGTCCCGACCTTCACGCCTTCTGCGGGAAGCGCAAACTTCGCCTCCGAGATGAGGCCCTCATGGACTTCGATGTTCGAAATCGTGATTTGCTGGTACCCAATGTACGACGCTATTAATGTGTACGTTCCAGCATTAATATTCGCGATACTAAAAACACCATTGGCGTCGGTAGTCGCACCAAATGATGTGCCTTCCACTCTCACCGTGGCTCCGACAAGCGCTTCGCCGGTTTCGTGATCGGTCACCTTTCCTGTGATCTTTCCGCCTGCTGCCAGCAGCACAGTCGGAAAAAGCAGAAAGGCAACGAGTAGAGATCTGTAGCACTCCCGTCGCATGTTCATTCTCCTTTGTTTTGTTATTGGGGACATCTTGCTGTAACGCTCCTTCACAACTTCAAGAGCAGTGAATTAAAAATCCTGGAAACATTTTAGCGGCAAACAAAAAATTTTTCGAAAGGCAGTTGTTTCAACGATTCAATAGATAGTTTAGAGGCGTGAGGGAACAATTAATGATAGATGATCAATCGGATTATATCATCGACGAGATAACGATCGACTCTGGCTGCGATGTAGTTAGCAGAACGTAGGTCGGAGAGAAAGACAGCGATGTTAAAGCCGGTACCAATCAATTCAACAATCACCTATATTATTGAAAATTCTTACACGGTGGAGCGACTGTGCCCCTCGTCACCCCTCACCTGTGACGAAGGCGACACCTGAAACTTTTTCCCCAATATTTCGTATATGTTACCTTTTTGTTGTGTTAATTTACAATCCGGGAGACCATTTGTCAAGTTTTTCAAGGATTTTTGACAAATAAAATATGCCCGCCGTTCGGCCGCTGGCATACATTTTTCCCCTCCCTTGCTGTTTAGGAGTGGCTAAAGTAGAGATTCTCGAGGTTTTAGTCAAGTGTTTATTCAACTATTTATAGACTTACGACTTTTGCTTCAAAAATCCCGTCAAGTGAACGAATTTGCTGGACCATTTTCTCCGGGATCGGATTGTCAACGCTGACCACGACCATCGCTTTCTCGCCGATACCGGTGCGGCCAAGCGACAATCCGGCAATATTTACTTTTTCGGCCGCCAAAATAGATCCGACGAGGGCAAGCATTCCCGGCTTATCGGTATTTGTATAGAGTAGAAGAATCCCCTGCGGGTCCACTTCGAAATAGAAGGCATCGATCCGGACGATCCTTGGTTTCGTCGTACCAAAAACGGTCCCAGCGAACGACCGCTCCTCCTGATCGGTCGAATATTCTATCGTTAACAGCTGATTGTAATTTTCGCTGTCCCTCTCCTTCTTCTCGCTCACGCGAACGCCTATGGACTGGGCAAGAAGGGGGGCGTTGATATAGTTTACCGGCGGCGCCATAAGCTTGGAGAAGAATCCTTTCAGCACGCCCGTCTTGAGAAGTTCGGAGTGTTTCTGAAGCAGTTCTCCGCGTGTCTCTATAGTAATGTCCTTCAGCTTTCCCTTCATAATTTGCGCCTGCAGACTCCCCATTTTTTCCGCGAGGTCAAGATACGGCTTGATCTCGGCGGGGATCCCGGACTGAAGAGCGACGGCGTTCACCGCTCCCGATATGCCCCTGTCGTGCAGAGCATCCGCAAGCTGTTCGGCGATCTGGATGGCCACTTTTTCCTGCGCTTCTTCAGTCGATGCGCCGAGGTGAGGGGTCGCGATCAGGCGGGGATGCTGCAGGAGCGGATTTCCTTTCGGAGGTTCCTCCACGAAAACGTCGAGCGCAGCCCCGGCGACATGACCGGAGTTCAGCGCATTGAGAAGCGCGGTCTCGTCGATGATCCCTCCGCGCGCGCAGTTAATCACGCGGACCCCTTTTTTGCATTTGGCGAACGTCTTCTCGTTCAGCACTCCGCGTGTCTCATCGTTGAGCGGTGTATGGACGGTGATAAAATCCGACCGGCGGAAAATTTCATCGAGCGGCACGAGTTCAACGCCAACCTTCGATGCGACATCGTTCGCGAGCACCGGGTCGAACCCGATCACCGTCATCCCGAAGGCGCGGCACCGGACGGCGACCTCACGCCCGATCTTTCCCATCCCGATGATGCCGAGCGTTTTTCCCATCACCTCCGTCCCCATGTATTTTTTCCTGTCCCATTTGCCGTCGACAAGACTTTTGTAGGCCTGGGGAATATTGCGCGAAAGGGAAAGCATCATGGACACGGTGTGCTCGGCGGTCGAGACAGTATTGCCTCCGGGCGTATTCATCACAATGATGCCGCGGCGCGAGGCCGCCTCAACATCGATGTTGTCCACGCCCGCGCCTGCCCGGCCGATCACCTTCATCGTCCGCGCTTCCTGGATGATGTCCGCGGTGACCTTCGTTCCGCTGCGGACGATGAGTGCTGTGTATTCGGGAATGATCTTCTTGATTTCTTCCGGCGGGATTCCGGGCTTCTGGTCGACCTGAAATCCCTCACGCGTCAGAATGTCGACGCATGATTGTTCAATGGGATCGCTGATGAGTATTTTCATGGCAATGACTTTCGATGGTGAGAAGAGCAATGTGAGTTGGCAGTTCGTCCCCCTCCTCCGGCAACGCCGGGGGAGGGGGACAGCCAATGTAGAGCGTGTCTAACAGTGTGACGGAAATTTCTTTCCGGAAAGCAGCATCATTGAGCTAACGACCGGAGAACGGCCTGCACCCCTGCTCCGAGTTCGAATTTGTATCCGCATTCTTTCAGCGTCATCTCGAGCGCGCCGATCATCGTGACCATGTCGAGGTCGTCGTAATACCCGAGGTGAGAAATGCGGAAGATCTTTCCGGCAAAGTCGTCCTGTCCGCCGGCGATCGTAATTCCGTATTTCGATTTGAGTGTCTTGTTGAAGGTCTTCCAGTCGACCCCTTCCGGAACCCAGACGGGCGTGACCGCGAAGGACGGGAATTCGGAAAAGAGTTTCAGCCCGATCGCCACGATCCCCGCGCGGATGGCGGTCGCCAGCCGTTCGTGCCGGCGCCAGATATTTTCGATCCCTTCCGCCTTCAGCATCTCCAGCGCCGCATCGACGCCGATGACGAGCGAGACGGCAGGCGTCCACGGCGTGTCGTTCTTTTCGTACGACTTGAGCGCTTTCTTCAGGTCGAAATAGAATTTCGGAAGCGTCGAGGTCTCCATCGCAGCGATCGCGCGCTTGCTGAGGGCGACGAACGCCAGCCCCGGCGGGATCATGAGTCCTTTTTGCGAACCGGTCACGCAGACATCGAGTCCCCATTCGTCAAACCGCATCTCATGGGCTCCGACGGCGGTGATCCCGTCCACGCAGACCAGGGCGTTGGAATTTTCGCGGATCAGCTTCGCGAGCGTTTTCACGTCTGTCGCCGTTCCGGTGGAGGTCTCGCTGTGCGTCAGGTACACTCCCTTGGCGTTCGGATGGGCGCGGAGCGCATCGAGGATCTGCTGCGGGGTCGGAGCCTTCCCCCACTCCACTTTGATCTCGACGACGTTCAGCCCGTACGCTTTCGGCATTTTCACCCATCGTTCGCCGAATTTTCCGCCGTTCGACGAAATGATCGTATCTCCCGGCGAAAACAGGCTGACGAACGTCGCTTCCACTCCGCCGGTCCCCGAACATGTCAGGGTCAGCACGGGCTGTTCCGTCTGAAAGAGATATTTTAGGTTTTGGTTGACGCGGGTGAGGATCTCGTTAAACTCCGGATTGCGGTGATGGATGATCGGTTCCGCCATCTTCAGCATGACGTGTTCGGGAACCGGGGTCGGGCCTGGGGTAAATAATCTTTTTTTCATAGCCGAATCTTTCGAATTGAATTTTCCGTGGTCGGATAAAAATTGGAATTAACGATACGTACAAAAGTACTTCATAGGGGATTGAGAATCAAGGATGGTGCTGCGGATCCGCCGCCGCTGCCCGCGGGCAATCCGACACGGCATGTGCAATGGCCGCCCGGACGTTGTCCTAGGCGACCGCTGAAGGGATATAGTGTTTGGACGACGAGGGTTCTTTTGCGCTCACAAAAGACTGGATCGCGTTCAACAGATCGAAGCGCCCTTCTCCGGTGACAGCTGAGAACTGAAGCACCGCGGAGAGACGTTTGTATTTTGCGAGCCGCTCCTGGATGTTCTTGACCTGCAGCTGCAGCTTGTTGAAAGGAATTTTGTCGGCCTTCGTCAGGACGAGCACGAACGGGACGTCGTAGAAGTCGAGCCAGCCCATCATCGTGGTGTCGAGCTCGGTGGGGCCCAGCCGCGCATCGACGATCTGCACGCCGAGCGCGATCTGTTTTCTTTCGTGGAAGAACGACTCGATGAGCGACGTCCATCCCGCTTTCACCTGCTCGGCCACTTTTGCGTAGCCGTAGCCGGGAAGGTCGATGAAGTACATCTCTTTGTTCACCAGATAGTAGTTGAGCTCGCGGGTTTTCCCCGGCGTCGAACTGGTGCGGGCGAGCCCCTTCCTGTTGCAGAGCTTGTTCAGGAGGGACGATTTTCCTACGTTCGAGCGGCCTATGAAAACGATTTCGGGGAAATTATCTCTGGGGAGCTGTTTCAGGTTCGCGACGCCGACAACAAAATCTACCGTTTCAATTTTCATACCTCACACCCTCTTCATGGTGGGACTTCGGACACGGGTATCACGATAGCGGGGATGATCGCGCTACCGTGTGACGCTTACGATGCTCCTTTTTCTGAGGCCTGCGTGACGGTTGATTGAGAGTCCGGTGCTGGTTCAGCCGCCGGAGATGGAGCGGTTTCGGTTTTCTTTCGGGGAGTTCTGCGCGCACGTTTCGGCTTCACTGCCGGTTTCGTTTCTTCTTTGCCGGTGTTGTAGTCGACGAGTTCGAGCACGGCAACTTCGGCTGCATCGCCGAACCGCCGTCCTAATTTGACGACGCGGGTATAGCCGCCGGGACGCTGGCCGACCTTTGGGGCGATCTCGCCGAACAACATTTTCACCACGGCCTTATCATGGATGAAGCGGGCAACTTCACGGCGCGCGTGAACGTCTTTCGGTCCGCCTTCAGCTTCCTTTGCGACCGCGCGCTTGGCGCGGGAAATTATTTTTTCGACCACCATCCGCATTTCCTTCGCTTTCGCAAGCGTCGTGCGGATTTTCTTGTGGCGGAAGAGCGCCGTCGAAAGAGCGATGAACGTCGCTTTGCGATGGCTTGGTGTCCGCTTGAGCTTTCGCCCTGATCTGCCGTGAATCATTGCATTATCCTTTGGTTATTCGCTGTCCTTGAGATACTTGTCGACATCCATGCCGAATGTCAATCCTTCTTCTTCGATGATCGCCGAGAGCTCGGCGAGAGACTTGCGGCCGAAATTGCGGAACTTCAGGAGCTCCGCCTCCTCGCGGCGCACGAGGTCGGCGATCGTTTTGATGTCCGCCGCGCGCAGGCAGTTGTGCGAACGCACCGACAGCTCCAGGTCGTCGACGCTGGTCTTGAGGACCTTCCGGATGCGCGCCACTTCGGCATCCTCTTCCACTTCTTCCTTCTCCGCCTCCGGCTCCGAATCGAAATTCGTGAAGAGCTGGATATGCTCGCGCAGGACCTTTCCCGCGTACGTCAGTCCTTCTTCCGGCACGATGGAGCCGTCGGTCTCGATCTCCAGGATCAGTTTTTCATAATCGGTCTGCTGGCCGACGCGCGTCGGTTCCACGAAGTAGCGCACGTTCTTGATCGGCGTGAAGATCGAGTCGATCGCGATGACGCCGAGCGTCTGGTCGGGGAGTTTATTCTCCTCCGACGTCACGTATCCTTTGCCGCGGCCGATGCGAAGCTCCATTTCGAAGTCGGCATCCTTGTTCAGCGTGGCGATGTGGTGGTCGGGGTTCAGAATTTCGACCTCCGCACTCGCTTTCTGAATATCGCCCGCCTTGAATTTTCCCGGGCCTTTCAGGTGCACCATCACCTTGCCGACCTTTTTGTTCGTCGCCTTCAGGCGGACCTCCTTGAGGTTCAGGATCATATCGGAAACATCCTCCACCAATCCCGGCAGCGTCGAGAATTCGTGAACGATCCCTTCGATGCGGAGCGCGGTGATCGCATAGCCCGGCAGCGACGACAGGAGGACGCGCCGGAATGCATTGCCGATGGTGACGCCGAACCCCTTCTCTAACGGCTGAACAACAAATCTGCCAAACGTGGTCGAATGATTTGCTTCATCCAGCACGATTCCTTCAGGCATTTGAAAGTTTACAAGACTCATGAGATTCACTCACTTTCACACGTTTTAAGTTGTTGTGAAAAAAATCGATTACTTGGAGTACAATTCGACGACGAGCTGTTCGTTTGCCGGCAAAGGAATGTCGGTCCGCTCCGGAATCTGAAGGAATGTTCCGTTCAGGTTTGCCTTGTCCAGGCTGAGCCACGGCAGCATCGAGCTGTCTTTCATGCGCTTCATGGAATTGTGAATGACTTCGAGCTTCTTGCTCCGCTCGTTCACGCTGATCACGTCCCCTGCCTTCAACAGCATCGAGGGAATATCCACCGGTTTGTTGTTGATGGAAAAATGGCCGTGCAGGATCAGCTGGCGTGCCGTTTTGCGTGATGGGGCGAAGCCCATACGGTAGACGACATTGTCGAAACGGCGTTCGAGCGTCTTGACGAGGATTTCCGCCGTCTTGCCGGTCTGACGAAGAGATTTCTCAAAATAATTTCTGAACTGGGTTTCGAGCAGACCGTACATTCTCCTGATCTTCTGTTTCTCCCGAAGCTGAAGTCCGTATTCCGAAACTTTTTGCCTGCGCGACTGCCCGTGCGGTCCGGGGGGAAAATTCCTCCGTTCAACCGGGCATTTCTCCGTAAAGCATTTTGTTCCCTTCAAAAAAAGTTTCTGGCGTTCCCGTCTGCACAGCCTGCAACTGGCGTCGATATATCGTGCCATTGATGATGACTTTCTATAAGTGATGAGGTAATGAACTCTTCGACACCATTACACGCGGCGGCGCTTCGGCGGACGGCAGCCGTTGTGCGGTATCGGCGTGATGTCGCGGATGATCGAGACTTCGAGCCCTGCGGTCTGCAGCGAACGAATCGCCGCTTCACGGCCGGAACCCGGTCCCTTCACAAACACTTCCACTTTGCGCAGTCCCATATCGTACGCCTCTTTCGCCGCAGCTTCTGCTGAGACCTGAGCGGCGAACGGGGTATTCTTGCGGGATCCTTTGAAGCCGTTCTTTCCCGCGGACGACCACGCGATGGTGTTGCCGTACGTATCGGTGAGCGTTACGATGACGTTGTTGAACGTCGCCTTGATGAACGCTTTGCCGTTAACGTCGACATGGATCTTTTTCTTCTTCTTTGCAGCAGGCGCCGCCGCCGCGCCCGGCGCTGATGCCGGGGCTTTCGCCGGCGCTTGTGTCTGTTCTTTTGCCACGTTTACTCCTTTCAGCCAAAGATCGTTCTTTGGTTGAGATTGATTATTTCTTCGCCAGCACTTTCTTCTTCCCGGCGACCGTCTTTCTCTTCCCTTTCCTGGTGCGCGAATTTGTCCGCGTCCGCTGTCCGCGTACGGGGAGGCCTTTGCGGTGACGCAGCCCGCGGTACGACCCGATGTCCATGAGACGCTTGATGTTCATCTGCATCTCGCTCCGCATCGCTCCTTCGGTCTTGTACTCCGCCTGGATGATCGTACGGATCTTCGACACTTCGTCGTCGTTCAGGTCGCCGATCTTTTTGTTCAGATCGACCCCTGCCTTCGTGAGGATCTGCTGCGACGTTGTCCGGCCGATGCCGTAAATGTACGTCAGCCCGATTTCGGACCGCTTGTTTTTTGGTAAATCGACTCCAGCTATACGAGCCACGTGATGTTCTCCTTGTTAATCGACTCTTGGCCTCAACGGCACTGATCCCGCCGGGGGATCATCCCTGACGCTGTTTGTGTTTCGGGTTTTTGCAGATCACTCTCACGACGCCTTTGCGCCGGATGACTTTGCAGTTTTCGCATAACCGCTTGACTGATGCCCGCACTTTCATTGTCTGTTCCTTTCTTCCTGCTCGCTCACTTGTACCGGTAGGTGATGCGTCCCTTCGACAGGTCGTACGGCGAAAGCTCCACCGTCACTTTATCACCGACCAAGATCTTGATGTAGTTCATCCGCATTTTGCCGGAAATATGCGCAAGGATCTCGTGCCCGTTGTCCAGCTTGACTTTGAATGAAGCATTGGGCAGCGTTTCCGTGATCGTTCCGTCAACTTTGATTGCTCCTTGCTTTGCCATTGCCGATGCGTTTACTGAGTTAAAATCTCCGCCCTGTTTTTTCGAACGACGACCGTGTGTTCGAAATGTGCCGACGGCGTATTGTCCGCCGTCACGATCGTCCATCCGTCCCTGCCGGTCCGCACGTCGTACGCTCCAAAATTCACCATCGGTTCGATGGCGAGCGTCATTCCTTCCTTCAGCTTCAGACCGGTCTTCGCTTTGCCGTAGTTCGGAACGGGCGGGTCTTCGTGCAAATCCGTGCCGATACCGTGTCCCACCAGATCCCTTACCACCGAAAATCCCGCAGCTTCAACATGATGCTGGACGGCGTGCGAGATATCATGGAGATAATTTCCTTCGACCGCCTGTTCAACGCCTTTGTCGAGCGACTCCTGAGTGATCCTCATCAGCCGCGCCTTCCCTTCCGAAACTTTTCCCACGGGAAATGTCCACGCCCCGTCCCCGAAAAATCCCTCCTTCACGACGCCGACATCGAGAGAGACGATCTCTCCTTCTTTCAACACCCTGTTGCCCGGAATCCCGTGAACCACTTCGTTGTCGATCGAGACGCAGATCGATGCGGGAAAAAGATTGTTCCGGTCGCTCCCGTAGCCTTTGAACGCCGGAGCCCCGCCGCTGCTCCGGATGAAATCCTCGGCGAGCGAATCGAGGTCCTTCGTCGCGACCCCGGGATAGATCTGTTTCTCCAGCAGCCTCAAAACATCGGCGACGATCTGCGAGCTTTCCCTGATCAGGGCAATTTCTTTTTCTGTTTTGATCGTCACCATGAGTACCGCACCGCCGCCCAAAATTACCGGCCGATTCGTCCTTTGATCTTGCCGCTCTTCATGAACCCGTCATAATGCCGCATGAGCAAGTGGGATTCAACCTGCTGAAGCGTGTCGAGCGCAACGCCGACGATGATCAGCAGGCTCGTTCCGCCGAAGAACGATGCGAAGCTGGTCGTCACTCCGAACCGCACCATGAATGCCGGCAGAATCGCGATGATGGCCAGGAAGATCGAGCCCGGCAGCGTGATCTTCGTCAAAATATTGTCGATGAAATCCGACGTGTGCTTGCCCGGCCGGATCCCGGGAATAAACCCTCCCTGCTTCTGCATGTTGTCCGCGACGTCCTTCGGGTTGAAGGCGATCGCCGTGTAGAAATAGGTGAAGAACACGATCATCAAGCCGTAGAAGAATGAGTAGGTGAACGACGTGTGCTCGAGATATCCGGCGATCGACGCGACAAAATCGCTGTCCGGGAAGAACGTCAGGACCGTGCTCGGGATGAACATGATCGATTGCGCGAAGATAATCGGCATAACGCCCGCCGTGTTCACGCGCATCGGAATATACTGGGTGACGCCCCCGTAGACCTTTCTGCCGACAACGCGCTTTGCATACTGCACCGGAATACGCCGTGTTCCCTGCGTGACCATCACGACGCCGGCGATGATCAGCAGCATGAATGCCCAGATCACCAGCTCGACAATGATCGGCCGGGCGCCGGAATTGACGAGCTGGAACTCGTCGAGAAGAGCGACCGGAAACCGGGCGATGATGCCGATGAAAATGATGAGCGAGATGCCGTTGCCGATTCCCCGCTCCGTGATCTGTTCTCCCAGCCACATCATGAACATCGTTCCCGTCGTCAGCACGATGATCGTGCTGAGCGCGAACCCGAACCCCTGCAGCTGCTGCGGCACGATCGATACGCCCGCGGCATTCAGGCTCACCAGGCGCACGCTGACGCCCCACGCCTGCAGCATCGAAATGAGCACCGTGCCGTACCGCGTGTACTGCGTGATCTTCTTCCGCCCGTTCTCGCCTTCTTTTTGAAGTTTTTGGAAAAAGGGGACGACCGCGCCAAGCAGCTGGATAATGATCGAGGAGCTGATGTACGGCATGATGCCGAGCGCAAAAATCGCCGCGTGGCTGAACGCGCCGCCGACGAACAAATCGTAGAGACCGAAGAGCGTGTTCGACGCCTGGTTGCGCATCGATTCCGCCAGCACCGAAGCATCGACGCCGGGGAGCGTGACGTGCGAACCGATGCGGACGACGATCAACAGCGCCGCCGTGAACAGCACGCGCGTTCGCAGCTCCTGAATCTTGAAGATGTTGCGGATATTTTCGTCTAATTTGCTCATGGAGATGTCTTATGATTTTTTCGCTGCGGCGGGTTTCTGAGTCTGTATCTCCGTCGCTTTCCCGCCGGCCGCCGTAATCTTCTCCACCGCAGACTTGCTGAACTTGTGCGCCGAGATCGTCAATTTTGCTTTCAGTTCGCCGTCGCCGAGAATTTTCACCGGCTCGTTCTTCTTCGACACGACGCCGAGCGAGTACAGGATCTCCGGCGTAACTTCGTCTTTGACTTTTCCGTCCGTCGCGAGCTTCTGCAGCACTTCGACGTTCACGACGCGGTACTCGACCCGGAACGGATTCCGGAACCCGAACTTCGGCAGACGCCGGGTGAGCGGCATCTGTCCCCCTTCAAACCCGCGCTTCAGACCCGAACCCGAACGGGAACCCTGCCCTTTGTGCCCGCGTGTCGCCGTGCCGCCGTGTCCCGAGCCCTGACCGCGCCCGATCCTCTTCGTCTTTTTCCGCGAGCCTTTTGCGTACCGTAAGTTGCTTAAAATCGCCGCCATGGTAATATTCCTTTGATCACTGATGAGGCCCGCCGGGCGGACCCCGCTGCAATTATGATTTCACTTCTTCGACGACAACAAGGTGACGGACTGCATTCACCATCCCGCGGATCTGCGGCGTGTCGGTGTGAATAACGGAGTAGTTGGGACGTCCGAGCCCCAGCGCCTCGATAGTGCGTTTGTGGCTCTTCAGCGTGTGGACCACGCTGCGGATTTGCGTTATTTTTATCTTTTTGTGCGCTGCCATAATGGTTAATTCTGGAATAATTCCTGAAGTGAGACCCCGCGCTCCTGCGCCACCGTTTTGGCGTCCCGAAGGCTGAGCAGTCCGGCCAATGTCGCTTTCACCACGTTGTGCGGGTTGGAAGAGCCCATCTGTTTCGTGAGGACGTCCTTCACGCCTGCCGATTCGAGCAGCGCGCGGACGCCGCCGCCGGCGATCAGTCCCGTTCCGGGAGATGCCGGTTTCAACAGCACTTTTCCCGCGCCGAACTTTCCGATCACTTCGTGGGGGATCGTGCCGTTCACGATCGATACCGATACGACGTTCTTTTTCGCGTCGTCGATTCCTTTGGAGATCGCGTCCGCCACTTCATTCGCTTTGCCCAGGCCGATGCCGACATGGCCGTTGCCGTCGCCGACAACAACGATCGCGTTGAAACTGAACCTGCGTCCGCCTTTCACCACTTTTGCGACGCGGTTGATGTGGACCAGCTTGTCCTTAAGTTCGAACTCGTTTGCTTTAATACGTGCCAAGGGTAAACCTCTTCACTCCGTTAATGAGTTTTTACAGCGTCGTTTGCGTTTCTTGCTGTCGGGAGAGGATTCGAACCTCTACATACGCCTCCAAAGGGCGTTGTCCTGCCATTAGACGACCCGACAAGAGAGCGGGCGATTCCTTCCAGCAGCAATCACATCTTAAAATTTTAAGCCGCCTTCACGTGCACCGTCCGCCAGCGCTTTCACACGGCCGTGATACAGCAATCCGTTCCGGTCGAACACGACGTTCTTGATGTTTTTTTCCAGCGCCTTTTTCGCGAGAATCTTTCCGACGAGGATGCTCTTCGCCTTCTTTGATTTCGCTCCCGCCAGCTCGGCTTTGACTTCCTTCGATATCGATGAGGCCGCGACAAGGGTCTTTCCCGCCGCATCGTCGATGATTTGCCCGTAGATGTTTCCCAGGCTGCGGTACACGGTCAGGCGCGGGCGCTCTGCCGTCCCCGAGATTTTTTTCCGGATCGTCGCTTTGATCTTTATCCGGCGCTGTATCGTCTCTTTGTTGATCATACCTGCTCGTAACGGTAACTGTGAATCGAACCCGTTGATTATTTAGTACCGGCAGTGGCCGCTGTCTTGCCGGCTTTTCTGCGGATGTACTCTCCTTCGTACTTGATCCCCTTCCCTTTGTACGGTTCGGGGGGACGGAGGGACCGTATTTTTGCCGCGACCAGGCCGACGAGCTGCTTGTCGATGCCGCTGATGACGATGCTCGTCTGCGTCGGCGCTTCAACCTTGATTGAATCGGGGGGACGGAACGCGATCGGATGCGAGTAACCGAGTGCGAGCTGAAGGACCTTTCCCTTCAGTTCCGCACGGTAGCCAACGCCGACGATCTCCAGTTTGCGGGTGAAGCCCGTCGTCACGCCGGTGACCATATTGGCGATCAGCGCGCGGAATAATCCGTGCAGCGACCGCTGCTCCTTGAAATCGGAGTGGCGGGAGACATGGACCTCTTCGCCTTTGACCTCGACGGTGACATCGGGATGAATGGCCACGGTCAGATCACCCTTCGTTCCGGTGACCTTCACTTTGCCGTTCTTCACTTCGACTTTCACTCCCTTGGGAATGACTACTGGTTTTCTGCCGATTCGTGACACTGTAAGACTCCTTCAAACTCTTTTTCTGACTGACCTCTGATGGTATTACCACACGTAGAACAGAACTTCGCCGCCGACATTTTCTTTGCGCGCCTGTTTGTCTGTCATCAATCCTTTGGACGTCGACATCACCGCAACGCCGAGGCCGTTGTTGACGCGCGGCAGCTCGCCCGCGTTGTGGTACCGGCGGATGCCGGGGCGGCTGATGCGGCGCAGTCCGCTGATCACGCTCGTTGTATCGTTGTATTTCAGCTGGATACGGATGATTCCCTGCTTCGTATCGTCGACCGTCGTGTAGCTTGCGATGAATTTCTGTTCCATCAAAATGCGCGAAATTTCTTTTTTCAGGTTCGACGCAGGGACATCGACTTTCTTGTGGCGCGCGCGCAGGGCATTGCGGACTCGCGTGAGATAATCAGCTATGGGATCGGACATTGACATTGATACGCATTCTCCTAATTGTTGATCGCGCTGTTACCAGCTTGCTTTCGTCACTCCGGGGATTTTCCCGTCGAGCGCCATGGAGCGGAAGCAAAGTCTGCAGATGCCGAATTTCCGCATATAGGCGCGGGACCTTCCGCAGAGGCTGCACCGGTTGTGTTTCTGGGTGGGATGTTTCGGTGTTTTCTTTGCTTTAACAACCATCGCTAATCGTGCCACGAACGCTCCTTGGGTAAATTAATTTGCTTTTTGAACTGTATCGCGTTTGACGAACGGCATGCCGAACCCTTTGAGCAGCTCCATCGCCTCGAGGTCCGTCTTCGCCGTCGTGACAAAGGTGATATCCATGCCGTTGATTTTCGTTACTTTGTCCGCGTCGATCTCGCGGAAAATGATCTGTTCTTTGATGCCGAGCGTATAATTGCCGCGGCCGTCGAACGATTTGTCCGGCACTCCGCGGAAATCCCGGATCTGCGGCATCGCAACATTGACAAGCCGGTCAAGAAATTCATACATCTGTCTCCCCCGGAGCGTCACGCGGGCGCCGATGGGCACCCCCTGCCGGAGCTTAAAATTCGAGATCGCTTTCTTTGCTTTCGTGATCGCCGGTTTCTGTCCGGTGATCAATTCCAGTTCTTTCGCGGCGGTCTCGATCAACTTCGCGTCCTGCGTTGCGGCGCCGACGCCCATGTTCAGGGAGATCTTTTCGAGCCGCGGCACCTGCATCACGCTCTTATAGTTGAACCGCTTCATCATGACCGGCGCCAGGTCTTTCTTGTACATCTCGAGCAGACGGGGGTACACTCCCGCCTCCCGCGCATGCGAGGCCTTCGCCTCTTTCTGTTCCTGTTTCTGTGCTGGTTTCTTTTCTTTTCCCATGTGCTGCACCTTCTAGAGATGTGCTATGTTGTTCGCATAGCACCGTTGATCGGTCCGGAACGTTGCCCGGCAGTTCTTAAAACATCTCGCCGCAGTTACGGCAGATCCTCATCGATTTTTTCTTTCCCGACGTCGCGTCGGTGACGTGCTGGTATCCCACGCGCGTCGCCGTATTGCACTTCGGGCACTTCACCATCACGTTCGAAGAATTGACCGACGCCTCCTTCTGCACGACGCCCCCCTGCGGGTTGCGCTGCGAGGGACGCGTATGGCGCTTAATGATGTTGACGCCTTCGACGATCACCCTGTTCGTCGCGGGGAACACTTTCAGCACTTTGCCTTCCTTGCCCGAGTTGTTCCCGGATTTTACGATGACGATATCATCTTTTCGAACTTGCATAGCGTTGCTTTCGGTTTTCGTTATAGAACTTCTGGTGCCAAAGAGACGATCTTCATGAACTGTTTCTCGCGAAGCTCGCGCGCGACGGGGCCGAAGATGCGCGTTCCCCGCGGCTCGTTCAGCGGAGTGATCAGGACGACGGCGTTCTCGTCGAAACGGATGTACGATCCGTCCTTGCGTCCGACTTCCTTCTTCGTGCGGACGACGACGGCGCGGGAGACCTCGCCTTTTTTAACGCCCGCGCCGGGAATCGCAGACTTGACGGAGACGACAACGAGGTCGCCGACGCTGGCGTACCGGCGGTCGTGACCGCCGAGGATGCGGATGCACCGCACTTTTTTCGCTCCCGAATTGTCTGCAACGACTAAATTTGTTTCTTCCTGGATCATGAGATACTCCTGAATACCGGTTACTTCGCTTTTGCCACCACTTCCACCAGACGCCATCGTTTGTTTTTGCTCAGCGGGCGAGTCTCCATAATACGGACGGTGTCGCCGAGTCCGGCCTCGCCTTTCTCGTCGTGCGCCATGAGCTTCGTCGTGCGGCGGAAATATTTTTTGTACAGTGCATGAGGAACGCGCCGTTCAATAGCAACGACGATGCTCTTCATCATCTTGGTGCTGATCACTTTGCCAACGCGTGTTTTTCGTCGAGTGGTTCTTGTTTCCATTGTCTGGTCGGGTCTCCGTGCTCTGATTATGGCTTCGCGGCTTCCGCTTTGCGTTTCCGCTGGTTCAGCATGGTCATCATCCGCGCAATGTCGCGCCGGATGAGCTTGAGCTTTGCCGTGTTCTCGATCTGCTTCGTCGCCTGCTGGAACTTCATGTGCGCGAGCGTCTCTTTGTCGTCCGCGATTCTTTTCTGCAACTCCGAATCGGAGAGGTCTTTGATTTCGAATGTTTTCATGGGCAGACTCTGTTAATGGGCATCGTAATCGATGCGTGTCACGAACTTGGTTTTGATCGGGAGCTTGTGCGCCGCGAGCGTCAGGGCCTCCTTCGCCATTTCCTTCCGTACGCCGCCGATCTCGAACATCACGCGTCCGGGCTTGATCACGACCACCCAGAACTCGGGGTTTCCTTTGCCGCTTCCCATACGGGTTTCGGCGGGTTTCTTGGTCACCGGCTTGTCGGGGAAGATCCTGATCCATACTTTTCCCTCCCGCTTCATCATGCGGGTGAGCGCAACGCGCGAGGCCTCGATCTGCCGCTGGGTGATCCAGCCCGGTTCGATCGCCTTCAACCCGAAATCGCCGAACGCGATTGTCGCGCCGCGTGTCGCTTTTCCGCGCATGCGCCCGCGCTGCGCTTTTCTGTACTTGACTCTTTTCGGCATTAACATAATTCGTAATCTCCAGTATCAAAATCGTACGACAGAACCGACCATTACCGCGCAGCGTTTCCGAGAACTTCGCCTTTGCAGATCCACACCTTGACGCCGATCAGTCCGTAGATCGTCTGGGCGGTCGCGTTGGCATAATCGATGTCGGCGCGGAGCGTGTGAAGAGGGATGCGTCCTTCTTTGTACTGTTCGCGCCTGGCCATTTCAGCCCCGCCAAGACGGCCGCTGCACATCACGCGCACGCCTTCGGCGCCCATACGCATGGCCGCCGTGATCCCCTGCTTCATCGCGCGCCGGAACGAAATGCGCCCTTCAAGCTGCGACGCAATGTTCTCCGCGACGAGCTGCGCATCGAGTTCGGGACGTTTGATCTCGCTGATGAGGATCTTCACTTCCTTGTTGGTGATCTTTTTCAGCTCTTCCTCGAGCTGTGAAATTTCTTTTCCGCTCTTGCCGATGACAATGCCGGGACGGGAGGTATGAATGGTGATGCGCGCGTTCTTCGGGGTCCGCTCGAGCTGGATCCGTGAAATGCCGGCCTTCTTGAGGCGGTTGCGGACGTAGTTTCGGATCATCACATCTTCGTTAAGCTTCGCGGCGAAGCCTTTTTCATCGAACCAGTTTGAATCCCACGTCTTGATGACGCCTAAGCGAAAACCGACCGGGTGCGTTTTTTGTCCCACTGTGTTCTCCTAAAACCGGAATAAATGAATGTGTGTCATACCATGCCCTTGTGGCGGTGGACCTATTTCTTCTTTGCGTCCCGTTGAGCAACGACGATCGTCACGTGATTGGAGCGTTTCAGCATTCTGAACGCGCGCCCCATCGGCGCGGGAAGAATTCTCTTCATCGTTGCGCCGCCATCCACGTAGCATTCCTTCACGTAGATATCGTCGGTGTCGATCCGCCCTGCGTCGTCCTTGTTCTGAAGGTTCGAGATCGCCGACCGGAGCACTTTCTCCGCCGTTTTCGACGCATGCTTCGGCGAGAAATGGAGAATGTTGAGCGCTTCGCCGACCGATTTCCCGCGGATCAAATCGACCACGAGCCGCATCTTGCGCGGCGATGTTCCGATGTATCTGTTGATTGCTTTTGCTTCCATGAAAAACTCCAGAATCTGTGCGCGAATACTCTTATTCAGCCGGTGCCGTTGTCGCTTCGGTCTTTAAGCCGGGGTGCGCCCGGAAAATTCTCGTCGGCGCGAACTCGCCGAGCTTGTGGCCGACCATCGATTCCTGAATGTAGACCGGGATGAACTTGTTCCCGTTGTGCACGGCGAACGTGTGGCCCACAAAATCAGGGGCGATCGTCGATGAGCGGGACCATGTCTTGATCACCTGCTTTTTGTTGCTCTTGTTGAGCGCTTCGACTTTTTGCTGCAGCTTGGGATCGATGAACGGTCCCTTTTTTACTGATCGACTCATAGGCTCTGCTCTTTACTTGCGGCGTTTGACAATGTACTTGCTGGATGTTTTTTTCTTCTTGCGCGTTTTCAATCCCTTGGATTTCTGTCCCCACGGGCTCACCGGATGACCGCCGCCCGAAGTTTTTCCCTCGCCGCCGCCCATCGGATGGTCGACCGGATTCATGGCGACCCCGCGGACATGCGAGCGGAGACCGAGCCAGCGCGAGCGGCCCGCTTTGCCGACGCTGATGTTCTCATGGTCGATGTTCCCGAGCATCCCGATCGTGGCGTAGCATCCGCTGCGGATGTTCCGGACCTCTCCCGAAGGAAACTTGAGAAGGACGAAATCGCCTTCCTTTGCCTGGACCGTCGCGAAATTCCCGGCGCTGCGCGCGATCTGTCCCCCCTTGCCTTCCCGCATTTCAATATTGTGGATCTGAGTGTTGACAGGAATCGCCTTCAGGGGCATCGCGTTGCCGGTCTTGATCTCAACTTCGTTCCCGGCAACGATCCGGTCGTTCACCTTCAGCCCTTCGGGGGCAAGGATGTAGCGCTTCTCGCCGTCGGCGTACTGCACAAGAGCGATGCGCGTAGAACGGTTGGGGTCGTACTCGATGGCCGTGACCTTCGCGGCGATATCCCGCTTGTCCCTCTTGAAATCCACGATGCGGTATTTTCTTTTGTGCCCGCCCCCGCGATGACGCGAGGTGACCCGCCCGTAACTGTTTCTGCCGCCGGATTTCTTGATCGGCCCGAGCAGCGATTTTTCCGGCGTCGACTTCGTGATTTCCTCGAACGTCGAGATCGTGTAATATCGTGTCGCGGCTGTTGTCGGTTTTAATTTTCGTAATGCCATAACTCTGCTTCCGTTGCTTGGTACGTTTTACACGTTTTCGAAGAAGTCGATTTTCTGGTCCTGCTTCAGCGTCACGATGGCTTTTTTGAAATCGGCACGCCTGCCGGGGACGCGTCCGCGCCTGGTCATCTGCGCCTTGTGCTTCCCCTTCGAGACGATCGTCCGGATGCTCTCGACGGTCACGTTGAATTTTTTCTCGATCGCGCGGGCAATATCGATCTTGTTCGCATTGATGTCCACCTCGAACGCGTACTGCCGCTTGTCTGCAAGCGCAGTCATCTTCTCGGTGATCAGGGGTCGTTTCAATAGTACACTCATCGGTCGCTCGCGTTAATTGGAAAACGTTTTCTGGAGAATGTCGACCGCGCTCTTCTGCATCACAAGCACGGCGCTGTCCACAATTTCGTATGTCGATGCCTTGGCCGCCTCAAGGATGTTCAACTTCGGAATGTTCCGGCCCGACCTCAGGACGTTGTCGTCCTTTTTCGGGACGAGGAACAGCACCTTCTTGGAGGCAACCTGCAGGGCCTTCAGCACCCCCGCCATCTCTTTTGTCTTCGGCCCGTCGAAGCTGAAATCCTCGACAACAACGATGCTGGCTTCCTTTGCCTTATAGGCAAGAGCCGACTTCCGGGCCATGCGCTTCACTTTAAGGGGAAGCTTCACCACGTAATCATGCGGATGCGGACCGAACACGGTGCCGCCTCCGGCCATCAACGGAGAACGGCTTGTCCCCTGGCGTGCACGTCCCGTTTTCTTCTGTGCAAACGGCTTTTTGCCGCCGCCGCGGACGTCGCTCCGCTCTTTCGTCTGATGCGTCCCCTGCCGCTGATTCGCCATGTAGGAGCGCACGGCCATGTAGATCGCATGGTCGTTCGGCGTCACTTCGAAGATCTCGGGCGCAAGCGTCACCGTCTCGCCGGACTTCGTTCCATCTTTCTTTAGCACATCAACTTTCATCTTTGTCGTACTTTCTTTTTCGATCTCGTGGGAAATTACTTCGTGATCTCAACGTACGTATTGATCGCCCCGGGAACCGATCCCTTGACGAGGATGAGGTTGGATTCCAGGATGACCTGGACGACCGTGAGGTTCTTCACGGTCACATTCCTGAACCCCATCCTACCCGCCATGCGCATCCCTTTGAAGACCCGTGACGGATACGAGGACGAGCCGATGGACCCCGGCGCGCGGACACGGTCCGACTGGCCGTGTGTCGTCATGCCGACTCCGGAGAAATGATGCCGGCGGACAACGCCCTGAAATCCCTTGCCTTTGGATTTCGCGGTCACGGAGACCTTGTCCCCTTTCGTGAAGAGGTCGACCTTCACCTCTTTGCCGACGGCAATATCGCCCGCTTTGAAATCGCGGAACTCTTTCAGCAGCCGCAGCCCTTTGACGCTTGCTTTCGCAAAGTGTCCCTTCGAGGGCTTGTTCACGAGGCGCTCCGGCTTCTCGTCGAAACCGAGCTGGACGGCTTCGTATCCGTCCTTTTCCTTCGTTCGTATTTGAGTTACATAACAAGGACCGGCTTCGATGACGGTGCACGGGATCGAAACCCCGTTGTCATCGAAGATGCTCGTCATGCCGACTTTTTTTCCTAGTATACCACTCACTGGTTAAACTCCTTCGGTATCTGCACTTTTTGCGAAACCGGTTAGTCAAAAATCTTTTCTGATCGAAGGGCCCGTTGACGGCGGGCTCCCGCCTGCATTCCTCACCGCACCTTACACTTTGATTTCCACGTCGACGCCGGCGGGAAGGTCGAGCTTCATCAGCGCGTCGACCGTCTTCGTGCCGGAGGTAAGAATATCGATGAGGCGCTTATGGGCGCGCGTCTCGAACTGCTCGCGGGATTTTTTATCGACGTGCGGCGAACGGAGCACGGTGTACAGCGTGCGCTTCGTCGGCAGCGGAATCGGACCCGAGACCACCGCGCCGGTCGATTTCACCGTCTTGATGATCTTCTCGGCCGATTTGTCGATCAGGTTGTGATCGTACGATTTTAATTTGATGCGAATTTTTTGACCAGCCACTTGGAACTCCGTGCGAGCCGCGATCCGTTAAGAGCGGGACGCGGCTCAAAAGTTAAACAGCTTTTATTCGATGATCTTTGTGACAACGCCCGAACCGACCGTGCGGCCGCCTTCACGGATAGCGAAGCGCAGCTTCTCTTCCATGGCGATGGTGGAGATCAGTTCGATCTGCATGTTGTCGACGTTGTCCCCCGGCATCACCATTTCCACTCCCTGCGGAAGGGTGACGACGCCGGTCACGTCCGTGGTCCGGAAGTAGAACTGCGGGCGGTAGCCGTTCAGGAACGGTGTGTGACGTCCGCCTTCTTCTTTCTTGAGCACGTACACCTGCGCGTTGAATTTTTTGTGCGGGGTGATGGAGCCGGGCTTCGCAATGACCATACCGCGCTCGAGATCGTTCTTCTCAATGCCGCGCAGCAGCAGTCCGGCATTGTCGCCCGCGACAACTTCGTCGAGTTCCTTGCGGAACATTTCTGCACCGGTGATGACCGTCTTCTTGTGCTGGCCGAGTCCGATCACTTCGACTTCGTCGCCGACTTTGGCGCGGCCGCGGTCAACACGCCCCGTGCCGACCGTCCCGCGTCCGGTGATCGAGAAGACGTCTTCGACCGGCATGAGGAACGGCTTTTCGGAATCGCGCTGCGGAAGCGGAACGTACGAGTCGATCGCATCCATGAGATCCATGATGCATTTGAAGGCGGGGTCGTCGACCTTCGAATCCGGCCGCAATGCCGCTTCCATGGCTTTCAACGCCGAGCCGCGAATGATGGGGATCTGGTCGCCGGGGAATTCGTTCGCCTTGAGCAGGTCGCGCATTTCCATCTCGACGAGGTCGAGCAGCTCCGGGTCGTCGACGGCGTCAACTTTATTCAAAAAAACAACGATGCGGGGAACGCCGACCTGGCGTGCGAGAATAATGTGCTCGCGCGTCTGCGGCATCGGTCCGTCCGTTCCGGCAACAACAAGGATGGCCCCGTCCATCTGGGCGGCGCCCGTGATCATGTTCTTCACGTAGTCGGCATGGCCCGGGCAGTCGACGTGCGCGTAGTGGCGCTTGTCGGTCGAGTACTCGACGTGTGCCGTAGCAATGGTGATCCCACGCGCTTTTTCTTCCGGCGCGTTGTCGATGCTGTCGAATGTTCGGATCTGCGAAAGCCCCTTCTTTGCCAGCACCATGGTAATCGCGGCGGTCAAGGTTGTCTTGCCGTGGTCAACGTGGCCGATGGTTCCGACGTTCACGTGCGGCTTGCTGCGGTCAAATTTTTCTTTTGCCATGAGAATGTCTCCTTACGTAATTGGGAACGAGGTGTTTTTACTCTCTGTCAGAAATCAGGCGGTGACTGCTTCCTTGCCCTTTACTTTTTCAATGATTTGATCGGATATCGATTTCGGCGTTTCGTCGTAATGCGAGAACTGCATAGTATAGAGCGCGCGCCCCTGTGTCATCGATCGCATCGACGTCGCGTAGCCGAACATCTCGGAGAGCGGCACGGTCGCCTTGACGACGTGCGCATCCTTGCGCGGGGTGATGCCTTCGATCTTTCCGCGCCGCGAATTCAGGTCCCCCATCACATCGCCGAGATATTCCTCCGGCGTAACGACCTCAACGGCCATGATCGGCTCAAGGATGACGGGATTCGCTTTTTTTGCGGCCGCCTGGAACGCCATCGAGCCGGCGATCTTGAACGCCATTTCGGACGAATCGACCTCGTGGTATGAGCCGTCGAACAACTTCACTTTGATGTCCTCTACAGGGTACCCCGCAAGGATTCCGTTCTTCATCGCTTCCTGAATGCCGACCGACACCGGCTTGATGAACTCGCGCGGCACCACGCCGCCGACGATCGCATCCTCGAATTCGTAGCCCTTCCCTTTTTCGTTCGGCTCGAGCTCGATCCAGACATGGCCGAATTGTCCTTTGCCGCCGGACTGACGGATGAACTTTCCTTCAGCCTGTACTTTTTTGCGGACAGTTTCTTTATACGCAACCTGGGGACGGCCGACGTTCGCCTCGACCTTGAATTCCCGCTTCATGCGGTCCACGATGATCTCAAGATGAAGTTCGCCCATTCCGCCGATGATCGTCTGGCCGGTCTCCTCGTTCGTCGATACGCGGAACGTCGGGTCTTCTTCCGAAAGCTTCTGCATCGCCTCGCCCATCTTCTCCTGGTCGGCCTTCGTTTTCGGTTCGATCGCCTGGTGGATGACGGGTTCCGGGAATGTCATCTTCTCTAAAATGATCGGATCGTCTTCGTCGCAGAGCGTGTCGCCGGTACGCGTATTTTTGAACCCGATCGCCGCAAGAATATCGCCGGCAAATCCTTCGTCCACGTCCTCACGATGGTTCGCGTGCATGCGAAGAACGCGTCCAAGACGCTCCTTCTTGTCGCTGCTGGAATTATACAAGTACGATCCCGCTTTGACACTTCCCGTGTAGATCCTGAAATACGTCAGCCTTCCGACGAACGGATCGGTCATGATCTTGAAGGCAAGCGCCGTAAACTTCTCGCTGTCCGTCACTTTCCGGACGATCATATCTTTCATGTTCGGATGATGGCCGGAAATTTCCCCCTTATTAATGTCTATGGGCGAGGGGAGAAAATCGACGACGGCGTCGAGCAGCATCTGGACCCCCTTGTTCTTGAACGACGAGCCGCACAGCACAGGAATGATGCTCGTCTTCAGACACGCTCTCCGGAGGACGGCAATAATTTCTTTAGAACTGATCTCTTTTCCCTCGAGATATTTTTCGAGGAGAGTGTCGTCCTCATCCGAGACCGCTTCGAGCATTTTTGTCCGGTAGTCGGCGGCGAGCTTCTGCAGGTCATGCGGGATTGCGATATCTTCCCACGTCATGCCGTTCGACTCTTCGTGGAAGATGCGGGCCTTCATCGTGATCAAATCGATGATGCCGGTAAAGAGGTCCCCTTCGCCGACCGGCAGGTGGATCGGCACCGCATTGGCGCCGAGGCGGTCTTTCATCATCTGCACGGCACCGAGAAAATCCGCGCCGACGCGGTCCATCTTATTGACGAACGCGATGCGGGGAACGCCGTACTTATCGGCCTGGCGCCATACTGTTTCCGACTGGGGTTCAACACCGCCGACGGAGCAGAAGAGCGCAACGGCGCCGTCCAGAACGCGCAGCGAACGCTCGACTTCGATTGTGAAGTCGACGTGCCCCGGGGTGTCGATAATGTTGATATAATGGTCTCTCCAGAAACAGGTCGTCGCTGCGGAGGTAATGGTGATGCCCCGTTCTTTTTCCTGCTCCATCCAGTCCATGGTCGCCGCACCGTCGTGCACTTCCCCCATCCGATGCAGAACGCCCGTATAATAGAGAATGCGCTCAGTCGTTGTGGTTTTACCCGCATCGATGTGCGCCATAATGCCTATATTTCGTGTTCGCTCAAGCGAATATTTTCTGGGCATAACACTCCAAACTCCTCAACTGCAGACAGTACTTCAACGACAGGTTCAACGTGCAACGCGGGTTACCGCATTATGTTACCACTTGAAATGCGCAAAAGCCTTGTTTGCCTCGGCCATGCGGTGCGTATCTTCTTTCTTCTTTACGGCATTTCCTTCGCCGTTCGCAGCCGCCATGAACTCCGAAGCAAGCTTTAACGACATTGCTTTATCCGAACGTTCTTTCGAATAGTTGATAAGCCAGCGGATGGCAAGAGCGGTTCGCCGTTCGGGACGAACTTCTGTAGGGACTTGATAGGTTGCCCCTCCAACGCGCCGTGCTCGGACTTCGATCACGGGGGCAACATTGTTCACTGCTTTTTTGAAAACATCAATAGCGTTGGACTTGGTACGATCACCTATTACTTGAAGTGCATCATAAAAAATCGATTGAGCAAGGTTCTTTTTCCCCTGCTTCATAATGTTGTTGATGAAACGGGCTACCAGTGGATCATTAAATTTCGGATCGCTGAGGATCGGCCTTTTATCTGCTCTTTTCTTTCTCATAGGCGATTACTTCGGGCGCTTGGCGCCGTACTTTGACCTTCCTTGTTTTCGCTCGTTCACTCCAGCTGTATCGAGCGTTCCTCGAATGATGTGATACCTGACTCCCGGCAGGTCCTTTACTCTGCCGCCGCGAATCATAACAATTGAGTGTTCCTGCAGATTATGCCCTTCGCCCGGAATATACGCAGTGACTTCGATGCCGTTGGTCAGCCGAACACGTGCGACTTTGCGCAGCGCCGAATTAGGTTTCTTGGGGGTCGTGGTATAGACTCGTGTACAGACACCCCGCTTTTGGGGATTCCCTGCAAGGGCGGGCGCTTTGCTTTTGAAAAGAATGCTTCTGCGGCCTGATCGGACTAACTGATTTATCGTTGGCAAAACTTTGCTCCGGAATAACCGTGACAATGCATCGAATAAAAAATTAGCCTAACAATATACAAAAATGTGAAAAATAAGTCAAGCTGTTTCTGCGGTAAATTGCTTCCAACCGCAGAAACAGCCTCGGCTTCGTTATGCGACGGTCTTGGTTCTCTTCCGGGTCTTCTTGACAACCACGACTTCCTCTTCCTCGGTTGCCGCTTCCGGCTCTTCAACGGGCTTTTCTACGGCCGCCGGGGTCTCCTTGGAAGCCACAAGAACATCGCGGAATTTCTTCAGCCCTGTTCCTGCGGGTATGAGATGTCCCATGATGACGTTTTCCTTCAAGCCGAGAAGGTAGTCGACCTTTCCCTCGATCGCGGCGTCCGTCAGCACTTTGGTCGTTTCCTGGAACGCAGCCGCGGCAATGAAACTGTCGGTCGAGAGAGACGCTGCGGTGATACCGAGAAGGATCGGCTCGGACATCGCCGGCTCGGCATCTCTGAACTCCGCGACCTTCTTCCCTTTCTTCTTGATCTCGGTGTTCGCCTCTTTCGCCTTCTTCTTCTCCATCACGGTCATATTCTTGAACTTGGTATCTCCCTTGTTCTCGATGTAGACCATTCCTTGAAGCCGCTCATTCTCTTCGGCGAAACGCACTTTGTCGACGTAGTCTCCTTCAAGGAAACGGGTGTCGCCGGAGTCGCTGATGCGCACCTTCTGCATCATTTGGCGGACGATCGTCTCGATATGCTTGTCGTTGATCTTCACCCCCTGCATGCGGTAGACTTCCTGGATCTCATTGACAAGGTATTCCTGCACCGCGCTCGTCCCTTTGATGCGGAGGATGTCGTGCGGGTCGATCGCGCCGTCGGAGATGCGCTCGCCGGCGCGGATGACATCGTTCTCCTGCACGAGAATGTGCTTGCCGTGCGGAATAAGATACGTCTTCTGATCCTGCTTGTCGTGGCTCTCCACGATCACCTCGCGGGATCCCCGCTTTTGTCCGCCGAACCGGACGATGCCGTCGATCTCGCTGACGATCGCCGGGTCGGCTGGCGAACGCGCTTCGAAAAGCTCCGTCACTCTCGGCAGACCTCCTGTAATGTCGCGCGTCTTGCCGCTGTCGCGCGGGATCTTTACGAGGACGGTTCCCGCGGCGATCTCTTCGCCGTCGTCAACCATCATATGCGCGCGCGTCGGGATGATATAGTTGGCGACTTTCGCGCCTCCTTTGTTCGTAACGAGGATGGAAGGACTGAGCGTTCGGTCGCGCGAATCGATGACCACTTTCTGGATGTGGCCGGTCTGCTCGTCCGGCTCTTCGCGGTACGTCGCATCTTCCTTCAGGTCCTGATACTTGATGATGCCGGAATGCTCGGAGATGATGACGGCGTTGTACGGATCCCATTCGTAGATCAGCTCGCCTTTTGTGACCTTTGACCCGTCTTTCATCTGAAGGACGGCGCCGTACGGAATATCGTACTTCGTCAGCACGCGGTTGTCGTCGTCGAGAACATTGACGACGCCGCTTCGGCCGAGCGAGAGGATCTTCGAGCCTTCCTCGGTCTTCACGGTGATCGACTTCAACCCTTCGTACTTGACATGGCCGTCGAACTTCGAAACGATCTGCGATTGTGCCGCGATCAAGCTCGCCGTGCCGCCGGTATGGAATGTCCGGAGGGTCAGCTGCGTCCCCGGTTCTCCGATCGACTGGGCGGCCACGGTGCCGACCGTTTCTCCGACTTCCACAAGCTTGGCGGTGGTGAGATTTCTGCCGTAGCATTTCGCGCACACGCCGCGCTTTGCTTCGCACGTGAGGACCGAGCGGATCTCCACCTGCTCGATCGACGTTTCCGAGATCGCCTGCGCGATGTCTTCATCGATGATATTGCCCGACTTCACGATGACTTTTTCCGTCAGCGGATCGACAACATCGTGGACAGCCACCCTGCCGAGAATTCTTTCCGACAGCGGTTCCTTCACGTCCTCCCCTTCTTTCAGCGCGCCGGTGAGAACGCCTCGGATCGCTCCGCAATCCTCGATCGACACGATCCCGTCCTGAGCAACGTCGACAAGGCGCCGGGTCAGGTACCCTGCATCGGCGGTCTTTAACGCCGTGTCGGCGAGACCTTTTCGGGCGCCGTGCGTCGAGATAAAATATTCAAGAATGGAGAGGCCTTCACGGAAATTCGCAATGATCGGATTCTCGATCAGCTCGCCCGTCGCGCCGGAGAGGGATTTCTGCGGTTTCGCCATCAACCCTCTCATACCCGCCAGCTGGCGCACTTGTTCTTTCGAACCGCGCGCGCCCGAATCGATCATCATATAGAGCGAGTTGAAGCCTTCGCGCGAATGCTGGAGCGAATCGAATAGTTTCTCCGCAACCCTGCTCGTCGTGCGGGTCCAGATGTCGATCACTTTATTATACCGCTCGCCGTTGGTGATGAACCCGTTCTGATACTGCCGCTCGACCGAATCGACGTCCTTCAGCGACTTGTTGATCATCTCCTCTTTCTCTTTCGGGATCGCGACGTCGGCAACGCTCACAGAGAGCCCGCCCTTCGTGGCATACAAGAACCCGAGGGTTTTGAGCTCGTCGAGGAACTGGGCTGTGCGGAGGTTTCCGCATTTGCGGAATGCCGTCGCGATGATCTGCACCAGACGTTTCTTGTTCAGAAGCTCGTTCACGAAGCCGATCTCGCTCGGCACGATCCTGCTGAAGAGAACTCGGCCGGTCGTCGTTTCGATGAGCTTCCCTCCGATGCGGACTTTGATGCGCGCATGGAGCGATACTTTGTTTTCGTTATGGGCGATGATCACCTCTTCCGGCGATGAGAAGATCTTCCCTTCACCGACATCACCGGCTCTCGATTTCGTCAGATAGTAGCAGCCGAGCACCTGATCCTGCGTCGGCGTCACGATCGGCGCGCCGCTTGCGGGCGACAGAATGTTGTGGCTCGAAAGCATGAGGACACGCGCTTCCAGCTGCGCGTCGTAGGACAGCGGGATGTGCACCGCCATCTGGTCGCCGTCGAAGTCGGCGTTGAACGCCGTGCAGACCATCGGATGAATACGCAGCGCTTTTCCTTCGACAAGCACCGGCTGGAAGGCCTGGATGCCGAGCCTGTGAAGCGTCGGAGCACGATTCAACAGCACCGGGTGTCCGTCGATGATGTTCTCGAGGATCTCCCAGATTTCCTGCCCCTTCCGGTCGACCATTTTCTTGGCGCTCTTCACCGTCTTCGCCATGCCGCGCTCGATAAGCTTGCGGATGATGAACGGCTTGAACAATTCGACCGCCATGTCTTTCGGGAGACCGCATTGATGCAATTGCAATTCCGGGCCGACGACGATCACCGAGCGTCCCGAGTAGTCAACGCGTTTGCCGAGCAGGTTCTGGCGGAATCGCCCCTGCTTTCCCTTCAGCATGTCGGAGAGGGATTTCAGCGCACGGTTGTTGTCGCTGCGCACCGCATTGACACGACGCGAGTTGTCGAACAGCGAGTCGACCGCTTCCTGCAGCATGCGCTTCTCGTTGCGAAGAATGACCTCCGGAGCTTTGATGTCGATCAGCCTCTTCAAACGGTTGTTCCGGATGATGACGCGCCGGTAGAGATCGTTCAGGTCGGACGTCGCGAACCGTCCCCCTTCGAGGGGAACAAGCGGCCGAAGCTCCGGCGGGATCACCGGGATCACGTTCAGCACCATCCACTCGGGTTTGTTGGGCGTACCTCCTTCGATCTCGCGGAACGATTCGATGACGCGAAGACGCTTCAGCGCCTCGGTTTTCTTCTGCGTCGAAGTCTCTTCTTTCACCTGCATGCGGAGTTCCGCCGACAATGTCTCGATGTCGACGCGCTTCAGAAGGTCTCTCACCGCTTCGCCGCCGATCTTCGCGATGAATTTCTTCGCGTCGTCGTCCTCGAGGTCCTGATTTTTTTCCGGAAGCGACGAAAGGATCTCGAAATACTGGTCTTCGGTGATCAGGTCCTGCTTCTGCAGACCCGTCGTACCGGGATTGACAACGACGTATGACTCATAATAGATGATGCGCTCGAGGTCCTTGTTGCTGAGACCGAGCACGTAGCCGATCTTGCTCGGCAGCGACCGGAAGTGCCAGATGTGAACGATCGGCACCGCAAGGCTGATGTGTCCCATCCGCTCGCGCCGGACGCTCTTCTGCGTCACTTCAACGCCGCAACGGTCGCAGATGATGCCTTTATAGCGGATACGTTTATATTTTCCGCAATGGCATTCCCAATCGCGCACCGGCCCGAAGATCTTTTCGCAGAACAACCCGTCTTTCTCCGGGCGGAATGAGCGGTAGTTGATCGTTTCGGGCTTGGTCACTTCGCCGTAGGAGCGCTGCAAAATTGCGTCCGAAGAGGCGAGGCTCACGGTAATCTTTGTAAAATTTCTTTTAACGTTTGTATCGTGTTGTGTGTAAGGCATACGCCAATCTCCAATTATGAAGTGTTCAACGAACGGCGGCATCGCTACCGTAGCGCGCCGCCTGTCCAACCGTCCTTTCGCTTACTCGATCTTCATCTCGAGTCCCAGCCCTTGCAGTTCGCGAATCAACACATTAAACGATTCCGGAATATTCGCCTCCGGCAGGTTGTCTCCTTTGACGATCGCCTCGTAGACCTTCGCGCGGCCGACAACGTCGTCAGATTTGACGGTAAGAATTTCCTGCAGCACGTGCGACGCGCCGTACCCCTGCAGCGCCCAAACTTCCATCTCTCCGAACCGCTGTCCTCCGAACTGCGCTTTGCCGCCGAGGGGCTGCTGCGTAATGAGGGAGTATGGTCCGATCGAGCGCGCATGGATCTTGTCGTCGACAAGATGGGAGAGCTTCATCATATAGATGAACCCGACAGTGACCTCCTGGTCGAACCGCTCCCCCGTTCTTCCATCGAACAGCACGCTGCGGGATTCGGGGTGGAGGTTCGCTTTCTTCAGCTGCTCCTGCACGTCTTCCCAGCTTGCGCCGTCGAAGATCGGGGTGGAAAATTTCACGCCGAGCGCTTCACCCGCCCAGCCGAGCGCGGTCTCGAACAGCTGGCCGAGATTCATACGCGACGGCACGCCGAGCGGATTCAATACGATGTCCACCGGTGTCCCGTCCGGCATGAACGGCATGTCTTCCCGCGGGACGATCGCCGCCACGACGCCTTTGTTGCCGTGTCGCCCGGCCATCTTATCGCCGACCGACAGTTTTCTCTTCTTCGCGACATAGACCTTGGCGAGCTGAACGATTCCCGGAGGAAGTTCGTCGCCCAGCATGATCTTATTCTTCTCGTGTTTGTACGCTTCTTCGATATGGTTGAGCGTATCGAAATAATTTTCAAAGACGCGGACGAGCAAGTTGTTTTTTCGCTTGTCGTCCACCCAATCCTGCGAGTAGTCGAGCTTCTCGAGGTTGTCGTACGACGAGAATGTCCCTTCCTTGAACTGCGTGCCGCTGCGGAAGACGACGTTGCCGTCCTTGTCGCGCACGCCGATCGACTTCTCTTCGTTCAGCAAAAGGTCGAGCTTTCGTCCTAACTTTTCGTAGTGGTCCTTGATATCCTTGCGGCGCTGCTTCTCGAGAAGGTCGAGGTGTTTTTTGTCGTCCTTCTTCGTTTCCGCATCTTTCTTCTTGCGGCTGAAGAGCTTCGTCTCGATGACAATGCCCTTCATTCCCGGGGGGGCTTTCAACGACGCATCCTTGACGTCGCCGGCCTTCTCGCCGAAGATCGCCTTCAGGAGCTTCTCTTCCGGGGTCGGGTCGGTCTCCCCTTTCGGCGTGATCTTGCCGATGAGGATGTCGCCTTCCTTCACTTCGGCGCCGACGCGGATGATGCCGTTCTCGTCGAGGTCCTTCGTTGCTTCTTCGCTGACGTTCGGAATTTCACGCGTCAGCTCTTCCTCGCCGCGCTTGGTGTCGCGTACCTGGAGCTCGAACTCTTCGATGTGGATCGACGTGTACACGTCCTCCGACACGATCCGTTCGTTCATGATGATGGCGTCCTCGAAATTGTACCCGCGCCACGGCATGAACGCCACCAGCACGTTGCGGCCCAATGCGAGCTCGCCCCGGTCGGTCGCGCAGCCGTCGGCGAGCACTTCGCCTTTCTTGAAGCGCTGGCCGGGGACGACGATCGCTTTCTGGTTGATGCAGGTATCCTGGTTCGTCCTGAAAAATTTTGTCAGATAATATTCCACGCGGCGCTTGTCCTCGAAACTGACCAGGGCCTCGGTGTTCGTCTCGTCGATGTCGTAGACGACCGTGATCTTGTCGCCGGAGACGTTCTCGACGACCCCGGCCCGTTCAGCGATGACGCAGGTGCGGGAATCGCGGGCGACCATTTCTTCGAGCCCGGTCCCGACGATCGGCGCCGCGGGACGGAGAAGCGGAACCGACTGGCGCTGCATGTTCGACCCCATCAGAGCGCGGTTCGCATCGTCGTGCTCGAGGAAGGGAATGAGCGCAGCCGCAGCGCTGACGATCTGTGTCGGCGCAACGTCCATGTACTGGATGTCATCGGGCGGATGGACGACGAAATCGCCCCGATGGCGCGACGTCACGCGGTCGGTCTTGAACCTGTTGCGTTCATCGAGGGGCACGTTCGCCTGGGCGATGATGTACTCGTCCTCCTGCTCGGCGTTGAGGTATTCGATCTCGGACTCCGAAACTTTTCCCTTCCGCACCGGACGATACGGCGTCTCGATGAAGCCGAACTCGTTCACGCGTGCGTGCATGCAGAGCGAGGAGATCAATCCGATGTTCGGACCTTCGGGGGTTTCGATCGGGCACAGCCGTCCGTAGTGCGTGTAGTGCACGTCGCGCACTTCGAAGCCGGCGCGCTCGCGCGTCAAGCCGCCCGGACCGAGCGCCGACATACGGCGCTTGTTCGTCAGCTCCGCCAGCGGATTCGTCTGGTCCATGTACTGCGAGAGCTGGTTCGTTCCGAAAAATGCGTTGATGACGCTGGTGATCGTCCGTGCGTTGACGAGGTCGGCGGGCGTGAACGCTTCCTGGTCGCGGATGTTCATCCGCTCGCGGACGGTGCGGCACATTCTCGAAAGGCCGACGTTGAACTGCGCGGCGATCTGTTCGCCGACCGTCCTTACGCGGCGGTTGCCCAGGTGGTCGATGTCGTCGACGGACGTTTTGCCCTGCTGCAGGTCGAGTAAGTATTTGATGATCGCAATGATGTCGTCCTTCGTCAGCGTCGTCGTCGTAAGAGGAATGTCCAGCTTCAATTTGGAATTGAGCCGGTGGCGACCGACGTCGCCGAGGTCGTAGCGCTTCGGGTTGAAAAATAATTTGTCGATGAGGTTCTTCGCGGTGTCGAGATCCGGCGCGTCGCCCGAACGGAGCTGACGGTAGATCGCTTCGAGCGCGTCCTCTTCGCTGTGGACGCTGTCCTTCTGGATGGTGTTGGCGATGACCGAACGCTCCGCGGTCTCTTCGGATTTCAAGAAGCGGATCTTCTTCACTTCCGCCTTCTTGATCTTCTTGATCATGTCCTCGCTGAGCGTCGCATCCTTGTTGATGATGATCTCGCCGGTCTTCCGGTCGACAATATCGCCGCAGATGATGCGGCCGAGATACTGCTTCAGGTCGATGTCGGCAACCTTGACTTCTTCTACAAGGCCGAACAGCTCCAGGATCTCGTCGTCCGAGGAATAGCCGAGGGCGCGAAGGAGCGTTGTGACGGGGAATTTTTTCTTCCGGTCGATGTAGGCGTACATGACGTTGTTGATGTCCGTCGTGAACTCGACCCACGATCCGCGGAACGGGATGATGCGCGCGGAGAAGATCGGCGTGCCGTTCGGATGGACCGATTCGCCGAAGAAGACGCCTGGCGACCGGTGGAGCTGGCTGACAATGACGCGCTCCGCGCCGTTGATGATGAACGTTCCCCGGTCCGTCATGTACGGCAGGTTGCCGAGGTAGACCACCTCTTCGATCGTGTCCGAAAAGTCCTTGCCGTTTTCGGCTTTCGACGAAAGACGGAGTTTCGCCTTCAACGGAACGGCGTACGTCAGCCCGCGTTCCTGGCATTCGCGCATCGAGTACTTCGGCTTCTCGACGTAGTATTCCATGAACTCGAGAAGGTAATTCTCGCGCGTGTCGCTGATTGGGAAATTCATCATGAACACTTGCTGCAGCCCCTTATTCTTCCGCTTGTGCGGCGGGATGTGCTCCTGCAGAAAATGTTCGAACGATTCCATCTGGACGTTCAGCAGATCGGGATACTCGACAACAGTGGGGATTTTTGCGAAAGACACCCGGCCGTTGTCCTGACCGTTTGATCCATTGGATTGGTTTTTCAATGCAACCGCTCCTTCGGGTCGTGCGACCCTTTAGTTGTTAGACAATATTCTGAGAAATCGTAATTCCACGGGGAAGGAAAAGCTCGCAATGTTCATCGAGGAGAACAAAACTTTTTGAGGGTGAACTCGACTCACACCGCTTCTTTTCGGCTTCCGCTGAACCTTTCGCTTCAATCCGCCTCACGCTCGATGAGACTGAACAAGCCGATAGCGTGTTCCGCCCTTCGGCGGATGCCATCGGCTTGTCCAGTTGTTAACATCGAGTCAAGAATCTGTACACGTAACACGGACCTTTCAGAAAAAGTTCAAAAAGAGCTCGTTCCCGGCGCCGTTACTTCAGTTCAACCTTTGCGCCTGCTTCTTCGAGCTCCTTCTTCAACTTTTCTGCGTCGTCCTTGTTGACTCCTTCTTTCACGCTTTTCGGCGCGCCGTCAACGAGGTCCTTCGCCTCTTTCAAGCCGAGTCCGGTTGCCGCGCGGACGACTTTGATGACGTTGATCTTCTGCGCGCCCGCTTCCTTCAGCACAACGGTAAATTCCGTCTGTGCTTCAGCCGCCGGGGCGGCCGCTGCTGCCGCGGGTCCGGCCATCATGACCGGGGCTGCCGCCGTGACGCCGAATTTTTCTTCGAGCGCTTTTTTCAATTCGGCTGCTTCAAGCAGGGTGAGTTTTTCGATCTTTTCAACTAATTCTGCTACTGCTGACATTGTGCTGTTCTCCTTAAAGTAAATTAGATTTCATATGAACCGACAACAACTAGGCTGCTTTCTTTTTCTCGATCGCATCGATCACTCCGACGAGGTCCCTCATCACGGCGTTGATCGCGCCGACGATGCCGGAGGCCGGAGCCTGAAGAGAACCAAGAATGCTTGCGACGATCTCGTTGCGCGACGGGAGCCTCGACAATTCATCGAGCTTTGACCCGTCGAACACCTGACGGTCGATAACGCAAGCTTTGCAGGAAAGCTTTTCGTTCTTGTCGTGGAACTTCTTGATGATCTTTGCCGGTGTTACGGGGTCGTTGTAGCTGAACGCGATGCCGGTCGGGCCGGCAAGGTTCTTGTACACCGCATCGTACCCTGTCACGCTTTCGAGTGCTTTCCGGGCAAGCGTATTCTTCACGACCTTGTAGTCGATGCCCGACTTGCGGAATTCGCTGCGGAGCTCTGTCGCCTGCTCCACGGTGATGCCGGTGAAATCGGTGAAGAACATCCCTTTCGCCCGGGAGATCTTCTCCCGCACTTCGGCAATGATCTCCTCTTTCTCTGATCTTTTCATAGTTCGTTTTTACTCTTGAACTTCTTACAGGCGATGAGAAGCCCCCCGCTTGCGCGGAGGCATCACCCGCAAAAAAATGAATTAAGTGAGTGCGTAATATTCTTTGTAAAGAATCCCTGAAAAACTCTATGCCTGGACGACGCCGCGGTCAATGTGAACGCCGGGGCCCATCGTGGATGAGACTGCAATGCTCTTGACATACTGCCCTTTGGCGCTGGCGGGTTTCAGCCGGCCGATGGTCGCAAGAAAAGCCTTTACGTTCTCGGCCAATTTCTCTTTTTCAAAGTTCGCTTTGCCGACGGTGGCATGCACAACCCCGGCCTTGTCCACGCGGAACTCGATCTTTCCGGCTTTCACCTCTTTGACAGCCGTTGCCACGTCTGCGGTCACGGTGCCGCTCTTCGGGTTCGGCATGAGGCCGCGGGGACCGAGAATCTTTCCGAGCTTGCCGACCTCCACCATTACGTCCGGAGCGGCGATAATGACGTCGATGTCCGCCCATCCCCCTTGAATTTTTTCAACATACTCTTGCAGTCCGGCATGGTCGGCGCCAGCCGCTTTGGCTTCGGCATCTTTGGGCGGCTTCGCCATCACGAGCACCCGGACTTCCTTGCCGATGCCGTGGGGAAGCGAGACGGTTCCGCGAATAGCCTGGTCTGCTTTCTTGGGATCGACGCCGAGACGAACGGCGATATCGACCGATTCGTTGAATTTTGCCGTGGCTGCCTCTTTAACGATGGCGACGGCGTCTTCTACAGTATAGAATTTTTTTAGATCGACTTTGGCGAGGCCTGCTTTGAAGCGTTTTCCGTGTTTCATAGGACATCCTCTATATATAGTGGTGCAAGCGTCCAGCCCGTGGCGGGACTCCCACGTGAATAAATTAACCTTCGACGGTGATTCCTAAGCTTTTTGCAGTTCCTTCCACCATGCTCATGGCGGCATTGAGGCTGGCGGCGTTGAGGTCCGGCATCTTCATCTCCGCGATCTCTTTGACCTGGGCGCGGGTCACTTTCCCTACTTTCACGCGATTCGGCTCACCGGAACCCTTTTCGACCTTGGCGGCTTTAATGAGCAGCACTGCGGCCGGAGGAGTTTTTGTGATGAAGGTGAACGATTTATCCGAATAGACGGTGATGATGACCGGGATGATAAGCCCCATTTTGTCCTGCGTTTTTGCGTTGAATTGCTTGCAGAACTCCATGATGTTCACGCCTTTTTGACCGAGGGCGGGACCGACCGGCGGTGCGGGGTTGGCTTGTCCGGCCGGAATTTGAAGCTTTACGAAACCTACTACTTTCTTTGCCATACGAAACGCTCTTTCAGAATAGATTCAACAGTTATTTTTCGATTTCAACCTGGCTGAAGTCAAGCTCGACGGGAGTCTTCCTTCCGAAAATACTGACCATGACTTTCAGCTTCATTCGTTCTTCATTCACTTCCTGGACAAACCCCGAAAAATTATTGAACGGGCCGCTGATCACTTTCACCGGTTCGCCGATATGGAACGGAACCTCGATCTGCTCGACGTCCCCTTTCTGTTCGATCTTTCCGATCAGGCGCCGCACTTCGTCCGGCTGCAGGGGTACCGGCTTTTCTTTCGAGCCGACAAAACTCATCACGGACGGCGTATTGAGGATGATGTACTTCGTCTTTTCGTCCAGGAAGGCTTCGACAAGAATGTATCCGGGGAAAAAATTCTTCGTCTTGCTTTTCTTTTTTCCATCCTTCACTTCAAAGACCTTTTCAGACGGGACGAGGACCTTGGCGATCTTCTCCTGAAGCCCCGCCTGCGCGACCTCGCTCTCAAGATAGGCTTTCACTTTGTTCTCGTGTCCCGAATACGTCCGGACAACATACCACTTTCTATCGACCGCTGTTTCTACCATAGGGTTTAGAAAATTCCTTTGAGCGCCTGGCTCACGATAGTGTCAACAAGGTAGACGAAGGCCGCGATGATCAGACACACGACGAGGACAAGCACCGTCGAATCCTGAAGTTCATTCCGTTTGGGCCACGTCACTTTGCTCATTTCTTTATAGACGTCCGTAAAAAAACCGATTATCTTCTCTTTCATCGTTCAGGCTCGTTTGAATGTAAGTGAACCATCTGCACAACCTTCGCACGTGTGGAGGGACTCGAACCCCCAACCAACGGTTTTGGAGACCGCTACTCTACCAATTGAGCTACACACGTAGGGTATTCGGCGACGCAATTACTTCGTCTCTTTATGCGGAGTATGCTTTGCGCAAAAACGACAATATTTTTTGTATTCGACCCGGCCGGTCTGCTTTTTCTTATTCTTCGTCGTGGAATAATTCCTGTTCTTGCAAACCGTGCATTCCAAAGTTATGATGTCTCTCACCGTACGCTCCGCAGCATGATGTTCTTATAGTGTTCTTCTTCCAAGCACGAGGTCCGCCGTTGACGTGACGACCTCTTCCCTTTTCTTTCGAGCTTGCGATCGGGATTGAACCGATGACCTCTTCCTTACCAAGGAAGTGCTCTACCAACTGAGCTACGCAAGCATCAAACTCAGCACCCTGAATATTTTTGTCCGACTGAGCACTTCAACAACGCACGGACACTTTTTACGTGCAATCCCTCACAACTCATTCTGAGCGGGAGACGGGACTCGAACCCGCGACCAACAGCTTGGAAGGCTGTGACTCTACCAACTGAGTTACTCCCGCGATTGAATTCTCATCCTCTCAATTTTCTTTCAAGCCCGCGACCAATCCCCCTTCTCGGGGGATGACTCTACCAACTGAGTTACTCCCGCGATTGAATTCTCATCCTCTCAATTTTCCTTCGAGCCCGCGACCAATCCCCCTTTTTGGGGGATGACTCTACTAACTGAGTTACTCCCGCGATTGAATTCTCATCCTCTCAATTTTCTTTCGAGCCCGCGACCAATCCCCCTTCTCGGGGGATGACTCTACCAACTGAGTTACTCCCGCGATTGAATTCTCATCCTCTCAATTTTCCTTCGAGCCCGCGACCAATCCCGAAGTGATCCCTTTGCGACTGAGTGACTTCTTCCAACTCACGAACTCGAAAAAAAATTTCTTTCATCTCTCGACCAGCCTGAGATCTTTTTCGCAGGTTGGTGGGTAGGGAAGGATTCGAACCTCCGAAGGCGTGAGCCGTCAGATTTACAGTCTGATGCGTTTAACCACTTCGCTACCTACCCTTATACCCGTGAGCTGGCGATGGGATTCGAACCCGCGACCTGCTGATTACAAATCAGCTGCTCTACCAACTGAGCTACGCCAGCAAAAATGCACAAGGATCTACACTGCTGTATAAATGAATTAAGCGGGAAAAGAAGAAACAGCGGTAAAAATCGTCTTATGAATGCCCAATTCTAAAAGGCGTAACGCCTTTTTGCTTTGCCGGTAGAGTCACATAATATAAGAGATTTTGCAATAAAGTCAATAATATTTCGACCTATTTTTCTTTTTTGGCAGGAATCTGACAAAATCTGGCAAACGCGGTCCCGTGCCCCAGGGCACAAAATCCCCCTCCTAGGGAATACCCCTGCAAACAAAGGGGCATTCACACCCCCCGTCCTCTGGTCATAAAAAAAATGCTTGCGTCTAAAATAAAAACAACCTATTTTGCCAGCGCAAACAACAGTACACCGTTTTTTGCGCTTGTAATGCCTTCCGGGGTTCACTCGGAGTATTGTTTTGCTAACCAGGTCTTTCAAAAGAACCTCCCCGGTCACTGACAAGATCGGCAAACAAATAGAATCGCAGAGTAGGCAAATTTTGAGCAAGTAGCTGATTGCAACTTCTGCGATTTTGCGTTATAGAGGCAACAAAACCCGGTCGTACGCTTGTCCGAAAGTATTTCGGACAGGTTTTTTTGAAAAATCTTTACAGAAAGGAATTGTTCCATGGAGAAAGGAACAGTGAAGTGGTTCAATAGTGCAAAGGGTTTCGGCTTTATTCAGCGTGAATCCGGCGAAGACGTTTTTGTGCACTATAAAGCGATCATCGGCGAAGGCTATAAGACACTGAACGAAGGAGACAAAGTTCAGTTCGACGTCGAGAAAGGACCGAAAGGCTTACAGGCAGCCAATGTTACTAAGGTTTAACGTTTGCTAGCAATCTGTTCGAAAAACCCCGTCCGAAAGAACGGGGTTTTTCGTTTTATTGCCCGCCACACCTTTCCCTTCTTTCCAGCATCCTCCTTCCCGCAAACCTGGCGGTTGATTATTGAAATTCGCTCTAAATAGTTCTACCTTTGGGCTGGGAACTGTTCATCCGGCGAAGTTCCTGTCGCCGGGGAAACGTAATATCTGAACAAGCGACAATACATATATAGACATAGCTGGGACACGCCCGGTTTAGCCGCGGAGAGCCAATATTATCAGCCTGCAGTTCCAGAAGGAGATCGAATTCGTTTGGAGAAACCTATGGAAATCAAAACCATTACGATAGAAAAACCCGAAGCGACGAATTTCATTTTGGGCCAATCGCATTTCATCAAAACGGTGGAAGATATTCATGAAGCCATCGTTCAGACAAATTCACAGATAAAATTCGGGGTCGGATTTTGCGAATCGTCGGGGCCGGCATTGGTACGATGGTCGGGAAACGACCCTGCGCTCATTACCCTTGCGCAGAAGAACGCTATGGCCCTCGCATGTGGCCATTGCTTCATCCTCTTCATGGAGAACGGATTCCCGGTCAACATCCTCAACATCGTCAAGAACATTCCCGAGGTCTGCAACATCTACTGTGCCACGGCAAACCAGGTTGAGGTGATCATCGCCGATACGGAACAAGGCCGCGGCATTATGGGAGTCATCGACGGCGTAAGAACAAAAGGCATCGAGACCGAAACGGACATTAAAGGAAGAAAAGAATTCCTGCGCAAGATCGGATACAAGCTGTAACGTATTTTTTCCCCACGACAACGCGTTTCGGCGATGAAAACTCCTCCTCAAACAACCACCGGGCGTACCATCACCGCCCCGCATGGCACGCAGCGCTCCTGTAAAGGTTGGATCCAGGAAGCAGCGCTTCGAATGCTGATGAACAACCTTGACCCCGCCGTTGCGGAGAAACCGGACGAACTGATCGTCTACGGCGGAACGGGAAAAGCCGCACGCAACTGGAAATGCTTCGATGCGATCGTCGAGAGTTTGAAAAATCTCGACAGCGATGAGACGCTTCTCGTTCAATCGGGTAAGCCGGTTGGAATCTTCCGTACGCATGAGAACGCACCGCGCGTTCTTATCTCCAACGCAATGCTCGTCCCGAAGTGGGCGACGTGGGACGAATTCCGGAGACTCGAAGGACTCGGCCTGACGATGTACGGGCAGATGACCGCCGGGAGCTGGATTTACATCGGCACGCAGGGAATTCTACAAGGGACCTATGAGACGTTCGCCGCGTGCGCGTCTCAGCACTTCGGCGGAACGCTCGCAGGAAGATTTTTGCTCACCGCAGGTCTCGGCGGGATGGGGGGCGCACAGCCGCTCGCAGCCACGATGAATGGCGCGGCATGCCTTGTCGTGGAAGTTGACCGCAGCCGGATCGAAAAGAGGCTCCGCACACGTTACGTGGATAGAATGACGGAAGATTTCGACGAAGCGATGGTAATGATCCGCGAAGCAAAAGCGAAGAAGCAGCCCCTTTCGGTAGCACTTCTGGGAAACGCCGCGGAGATCATTCCGATGATCGCCGCAGGGAAATTTCTTCCGGATGTGGTTACGGACCAGACTTCCGCCCATGATACGCTGAACGGTTATGTTCCGGCAGGAATTTCTTACGATAAAGCGCTGGGGCTTCGGAGATCGAATCCAAAGAGATATATCGCGCTTGCACAGGCGTCGATCGCCGAACATGTCCGCGCGATGCTGAAGCTTCGGCAAAAAGGGGTGGTTGTCTTCGACTACGGAAATAATATCCGTGGCGAAGCGCTGGCGTACGGTGTCAAGAAAGCGTTCGATATTCCCGGTTTTGTCCCGGAATATATTCGTCCGTTATTTTGCGACGGCAAGGGGCCGTTCCGTTGGGCGGCGTTGTCGGGGGATCCGGAAGATATTTTTCGTACCGACCGGGCCGTGATGGAAACATTTCCAGGCAACAAACCGTTGTGCAATTGGATCGAACAAGCCCGGAAGCAAATCGCCTTTCAGGGACTCCCCGCCCGGATATGCTGGCTCGGGTACGGAGAACGGGCCGCGATGGGAAAGATCTTCAACGACCTCGTTGCCCGCGGCGAAGTGAGCGCGCCTATCGTCATCGGACGAGATCACCTCGACTGCGGCTCAGTAGCTTCGCCGAATCGCGAGACGGAAAAAATGAAGGACGGAAGCGATGCCATCGCCGACTGGCCGATCCTTAATGCGCTGCTGAACGCGGTCGGCGGAGCAAGCTGGGTGAGCGTACATCACGGCGGCGGAGTCGGCATCGGGAATTCGATCCATGCCGGAATGGTCGTTGTCGCGGACGGTACAAAAGAGGCCGAGGTCAGACTGCAGCGCGTTCTGACGTACGACCCGGGAATGGGAATCGTCCGTCATGCGGACGCCGGATACGAACGCGCCCGCGAAAACGCCGGAAAGTGGCACGTGAAAATCCCGATGATGCCCGCAGCCAATTCCTGAGCCATGACGATCGGGTTGTGCGAAACATGCCGCTTCCACACGCTTGTGAAGAACGAACGGCAAAGCACGTTTCACATGTGTGAAAAAAGCAGGACCGATCTTTCATTCGTCAAATATCCGCGCCTCCCTGTTTTGAACTGCAAAGGATACCAATCCACGAAGGACACGAAGGGGCACGAAGACAAATAATAGTTTATCTATGCTTCGGGGGGAATATGGCTGAACTACTATACAAGGCAGAGGTCTTTGAAATTATCGGGGCGGCGATCGAAGTCCATAAGGAGCTGGGACATGGTTTTCTTGAAGCGGTCTACCAGGAAGCAATCGAAATTGAAATGAGACAAAGGCAAATCCCGTTTGAGCCTCAAAAAAACTTATGCATCCGCTATAAGGAGTTGATCTTACAAAAGCAGTATGTTGCAGATTTCATTTGCTATGGCAAGATCATTGTTGAACTGAAGGCGTTGGATGAACTCACAGGGAGAGAAGAATCGCAAATATTAAATTATCTCAAGGCTACAGGTTTACGAGTCGGTCTTCTCATTAACTTTGGAAGTGTTGGAAAATTGGAATGGAAACGGTATATAAAATGATCCACGAAGGACACGAAGAAACACGAAGGTAAAAATCAGTGCGCCTTCGTGACCTTCGTGGAAAGCAAACACGAAGGTAAAAATTAGTGCGCCTTCGTGACCTTCGTGGAAAGCAAACACGAAGGTAAAAATTAGTGTGTCTTCGTGCTCTTCGTGGAAAGTAAACATGAAGGTAAAAATTAGTGTGTCTTCGTGCTCTTCGTGGAAAGTAAACATGAATCTTTTTATCAAAAATATCCGCCAGCTCGTCACTGTCGCATCGAACGGAAAACCGTTCAAGGCCGGGAAAGAAATGCGCGAGTTGAACGTCGTTGAACATGCCTCCGTGCTGATCGAGAACGGCATCATCCGGCAGATTGGATCGGCCGGCGAGGTATCGGCGCCGCGCGACGTTGACGAGCTCGATGCCGCGAACCGCGTCGCCCTGCCGGGGTTTGTCGATTCGCACACCCATGCCGTTTTTGCCGGAAGCCGTGAAAATGAATTCGCCATGCGGGCCGAAGGGAAATCGTACGCCGATATTGCCGGCTCAGGAGGAGGCATTCTCTCAACGATGACCGCAACACGCGCCGCGGCAAAGAAAGACCTGCTGAGGCCTGCAGGCCGGCGGTTGAATGAAATGATGAAGCTGGGAACAACGACGGTCGAAATCAAAAGCGGCTATGGTTTGAACGCTGAAGCCGAATCGAAAATGCTCGACGTGATACACGATCTCCGAAGAGACCATTACATGACGGTCGTTCCGACATTCATGGGCGCGCATGCCTTTCCCCCCGAATTCAGCGAGGATAAAAACAGATACGTCGAGCTTATCACCAACAAGATGCTGCCGTACATTGGCGAACGGCAGCTTGCCGTCTTTTGCGACGTTTTTTGCGATGAGGGATATTTTGATCTGCACCAGACGGAACAGATCCTGCTCGAGGCGAAAAGGTTCGGACTCATTCCGAAACTCCACGCCGACCAGCTTGCCGCGATCGGCGGAACGGAGCTCGGAGTTCAATTGAATGCAATCTCGGTGGACCATCTCGAGCATCTCTCGGCGAGCGGCATTGAAGCGTTGAGGCGGTCATCGACAATCGCCACAGTTCTCCCGGGAGCATCGTTTTTCCTGAACCAGCCGTACGCTCCGGCCCGGACCATTATTGATGCAACCATACCACTGGCAATTGCGTCGGACTGCAATCCGGGCACATCGATGTCATTTTCCATGCCGATGATGATGACCATCGCCTGCACCCAAATGAAAATGACGCCGGAAGAGGCGATCACCGCATGCACATTGAACGGCGCCGCGGCCCTCGGACTCTCCCATGAAACGGGAAGCATCGAAGTCGGAAAGCAAGCGGACATCATCCTCTACGATGTTCCAAATTACCGATACATTCCGTACCATTACGGCAGTAATCTCGCATCGAAGATCATCAAGAACGGGACCGTGCTTGAATTCTAACGACAGAAAAAAAACTGTGCCGTTGGTGGCGGGCATCGACCTTGCCGGAAGCCCAAAGCGGAATACCGGCGTCTGCCTTTTGAGAGGAAAACGCGTGGTCGAGTGGAAAACATTATTTTCGAACGAAGAGATCCTGGAATTCATCGACCGCTCCCAACCCCATCTTATCGCGATCGACGCACCGCTCAATCTTCCCCCCGGGAGAAAATCGCTCGACGACAAAAACGGCGAACATTTCCGCCCGTGCGACCGCGAACTGCTGAAACGAGGGATTCGATTCTTTCCCATCACTCTCGGACCGATGAGGATGCTCACTGAGCGGGGCATCATGCTGAAAAAGAAATTCACCCGCAGAGGATTTGACGTCATCGAAATGTACCCGGGGGCAGCGCAGGACGTCTGGAAAACCGGCCGCAAGCAGGACGGGCTTCCGAGGCTTCGGAGAGGGTTGGAAAGACTCGGGGTGCGGGGGCTCGACCAAAAAATGAACGGCGACGAGCTTGACGCCGTTACCGGAGCACTGGTAGGTTTTTGGTATATAAAGGGAAAAGCTGAAGTTCTGGGAAATTTCAAAGAAGGAGCGATCATCATTCCCCTCACGGTTGCGTGAGCGTTGTATTCTGTCTCATGAATTCTGTATTCCAGCGCGGGAATTCAGGATTCAGGAGACAAAGATCTTCAACCAAAAAAACTCTATGAAAACAATTGTCGAATGCGTTCCCAATTTCAGCGAAGGACGAAACGCGGGAACGATTAAAGCGATCGCGGAGAGCATTCACGCCGTCGGCAACGTCAAGCTTCTGAATGTCGAGCCCGACAAAGACTACAACCGCGTTGTGGTCACGTTCATCGGCGACCCGGACGGCGTCGTTGAGGCAGCATTCCAATCGACGAAGACCGCTTCGCGGCTGATCGATATGGAGCACCATAAAGGAGAGCATCCGAGAATCGGCGCAACCGATGTCGTCCCCTTCATTCCCGTTTCCGCATCGTCAATGGCAGAATGCGTAGAGCTTGCCAAAGCGTATGGAAGGCGCGTCGCAGCCGAGCTCAAGATCCCCGTTTATCTTTACGAAGCGGCTGCAGCGTCGGCCGACAGGAAAAATCTTGCCGACATCCGCAAAGGTGAATATGAAGGCCTCGCGGAAAAACTTCTCGACCCGAAATGGCAGCCGGACTTCGGGCCCTCGTCCTTCAATAAAAGATCGGGAGCGACGGTGACCGGCGCACGCAAATTCCTCATCGCGTACAATGTCAACCTCAATACTCCCGATGCGTCGATCGCGCAGGAAATCGCCCAGCAAATCCGCGAAAGCGGCCGGGTGAAGAAGGACGCGTCCGGGAAAGCCATGAAGAATGAACGAGGCGAAACGATAAAAATTCCCGGAACGTTGAAGGCCGTCAAAGCGATGGGGGTGGTCGTCGAACGATTCAACATCGCTCAGGTTTCCATCAATCTGGTGGATTATGAAACAACGCCGCCGCATATTGCGTTTGAGGAAGTAAAAAGGATCGCCCATTCGCTTGGCGTTGAAGCGACCGGGAGCGAGATCGTCGGCCTGACACCGTTGAAGGCCCTGCTGATGGCGGGGAAATTTTACAATAAACAGGAATCGTCGGAAGAACGCTTGGTCTCGCTTGCGGCAGAACGGCTGGGGCTGAGTCAATTGGACCCGTTCGATCCGCAGAAGAAAGTGATAGAATACCAATTGTGAGAGAAGCATCACACGGAAACGAGAAGGGGCAAAGAGCGAGCATTGAATGTGTAAAAATTCTTTTTCATCCTTGTGTAAGATAAACCTCAACGATGAGCGAAAATGCTGACTACAAAAACGGTCAATGAATTCATCAACGATACGGCATCGGGCGATCCCACACCGGGGGGCGGAAGCATTGCGGCGCTCGCTGGAGCGTTGGGCGCGGCACTTACCTCGATGGTATGCAATATCACGATCGGCAGGAAGAAATATGCCGATGTGCAGGAAACGATGAAGGATCTCCTCAGGCAATCGGAAAATCTGAGGGACGCCTTTGCACGATTGGTCGATGAAGATGCGGAAGCATTCAACACCGTCATGAATGCGCTTACTCTGCCCAAGGACACCGAGCAGGAACAGGCGAAGCGGGCGACGGCCGTACAGTACGCGACCAAGAACGCGACAGAAATTCCTCTGAGAGTCATGCAATTGTGCGAACAAGCGATTATATTGACCCAGTCCGCCGCCCAAAAAGGAAATGTCAATTCAATTTCCGACGCGGGCGTTGCGGCGCTGCTCCTTCGCGCCGCCTGTCTTGGCGCAAGGCTCAATGTGCAGATCAACCTCGGATCGATAAAAGATCCCGCTTTTGTGCAGGAGACAACATCCCGTGCAGAAAACATCGGCAAACGAGTGGAAGCGATGAGCCACGATATTCTTAAACGCGTGGACGAGGCGCTTTCCCCCGCACACTCATGAAAGGACGGGCTTGATGGACATTGCTTGGAAGTTGCTCAGTGAGGCTCCGGACGCCGTTTTCTTTTCGCGCAACGACGAATCCGACCCGCGAATGGGGGACATCGTCCGGCGTCAGCAGGAAAATCTGTCATCCGACGTTAAAATCGGCATCGTGGGAGTTCCGGAGGATGAGGGAGTGAAAAGGAACCGCGGCCGCGTCGGTGCAAAAGAAGCGCCGAACGAAATCCGGAAAGCGCTCTACAAGTTCACGCCGTTCGCCATTTCAAGGAACAAGCAAATTTCCGACCTTGCCATCTTCGACTTCGGCAATGTCAAGACCGGCGCAACGCTGGAAGAGACGCACCAGCGCGTCCAAACGGTCGCCGAATCGCTCGTGGCGAACAACATCCTCCCGATCGTCTTCGGAGGAGGACACGACACGACCTATCCCACCTTCCTCGCTTTCGCAAAAAAGGCCGCAAGCGCGGGAGCCATCAACATCGACACGCATCTCAATTTCCGCAAATCGGACCCGCAGCGAAACAGCGGCACCGCGTTCCGGCAGATCCTGGATTCGACGCACAGCCCTCTCGCGCCGATGCACTTCGTCGAGCTCGGCGCACAATCATTTGCCAATTCGAAGGAGCATTACGAAGAGCTCAACGACCGGGGAGCGACCGTGTTCACCCTGGGAGACGTGCGGAAGGAAAAGATCGAAAAGATCCTCGACATTGCGTACGAAATTGCTTCGAGCTCTTCCGAACGAATGTACGTCAGCTTCGACCTCGACTCGGTGCAGAGCAGCGACGCGCCGGGCGTCAGCGCTTCATACCCAACGGGGCTCACTGCCGAAGAACTACTGAAGGCCGCCCATTTTGCCGGCCTGCGTCAAAAAGTGAAAGCGATCGACATCGTCGAGGTCAACCCCAAATTCGACGTCGACAGCAAAACGAGCAAGCTTGCGGCGCTTGTCGTGATGTATTTTCTTGCCGGCGTTGCCAACCGATGACCACTGCGGGTCCGAAGGTTTCCGCCGTGGACGGAGGAAAATATTTTAACCGCCAATAGTTCCTCCGCCTGATGGATGCGTCCTTCCCATCCTTGCACTTCCATCGCTAATATCGTATCTTAGTGAAGAAAATTTGCCCACGACATGTTTCGGCGGGCATTTTCGTTTAATTGGAGAGATCCGGTAACAAGTGAAGGGTGAACGGCAGAACGCGCGTTCCTGCCACTTCCCGCTTCACGAAGTACCATCCACGCATTTTCAAAAAATGAATCACATCCGAAATTTTTGCATCATCGCGCACATCGATCACGGAAAATCCACGCTCGCCGACCGCCTGCTCGAATTGACCGGCACGATCACGCAGCGGGACCTTGTCGTGAATCAGGTGCTCGACGACATGGACCTGGAGCAGGAACGGGGGATCACGATCAAGCTCCATGCCATTCAGATGCAGTACACGGCGAAGGACGAGCGGCATTATACGCTGAATTTGATCGACACGCCGGGGCACGTCGATTTCACGTACGAGGTCTCGCGTTCGCTCGCCGCGTGCGAAGGAGCGATCCTGGTTGTCGATGCTTCGCAGGGAGTCGAAGCGCAGACCATCAGCAATCTTTATCTTGCCATCGAGGCGGGGCTGGAAATTATTCCCGTCATCAATAAGGTCGATCTCCCTTCAGCGAAAACGATGATCGATACCGTCAAGCACGAAATCGTCAATCTCATCGGGTGCAAGGAAGAAGAAATTCTGTTGGCGAGCGCGAAGACGAAGCTCGGCATCGAGGAAATTCTCGAAGCCGTCGTGCAGCGTATTCCCCCTCCCAAAGGAGACGCCTCGCAGCCGCTCCGCGCGCTCATCTTCGATTCCCTGTTCGACTCATACCGCGGCTCCATCGCCTACATCCGCGTTGTCGAGGGAACGCTGAAGGAGAGGGACAAAATCAGATTTTTCTACAACGGCACGACCGCAGAAGCGGAAGAGGTCGGTATTCTTGAGATGAAAAGGAAGCGGATCGGCGTCCTGACCGCCGGCGACGTCGGCTATCTCATCGCGGGATTGAAAGATGTCCATGAGACCAAGGTCGGCGATACCGTCACGACGGTCGCAAACGCCGCAACCGAGCCTCTACCCGGATACAAAGAGGTGAAGCCGATGGTCTTCAGCGGATTGTATCCGACGAACAGTGACGATTTTGCCGAGCTGCGGGACTCGCTGGAGAAGCTCCGCCTGAACGACGCCTCGCTTATCTTTCAGCCGGAATCGTCCACGGCGCTCGGGTTCGGATTCCGCGCGGGATTCCTCGGACTGCTCCATATGGAGATCATCCAGGAACGGCTCGAGCGCGAGTACAATCAAAATCTCATCACCACGGTCCCGAACGTCGAATACCGGGTGACAAAAACGAATAAGGAGGTCGTCTCGGTCAACAATCCCGCGGAGATGCCGCCGATCGGAAGCGTCGAACGAATGGAAGAGCCGTACATCAAGGCCCAGATCATTACGCCGACGGAATATATCGGCAATATCATGAAGCTCTGCATGGACCGGCGCGGCATCTATAAAAATACGAACTATCTCGACCCGACCCGCGCCGACATCTCCTACGAATTTCCTTTGTCGGAGATCATCTTCGATTTCTACGACAAGCTCAAATCGTTGACGCGGGGCTATGCGTCGCTCGATTACGATTACCTTGACTATCGCGAGTCGGACCTCGTCAAGCTTGACATTCTTCTGAACGGCGACCCCGTCGATGCCCTGTCGACGATCGTTCACCGGGAGAAGTCGTACGACATGGGAAAAAGACTGTGCAGTAAACTCAAGGAGTTGATCCCGCGTCAAATGTTTGAAGTGGTCATTCAGGCGGCGATCGGCAGCAAAGTGATCGCGCGGACGACGGTTTCGGCCATGCGGAAAAACGTGCTGGCAAAATGCTACGGGGGCGACATCAGCAGAAAGCGGAAGCTTCTCGAGAAACAAAAGGAAGGGAAAAAACGTATGAAACAGGTAGGACGCGTCGAACTTCCGCAGGAAGCGTTTCTCGCAGTGCTGTCGATGGACGAATAACGGCAGAACGCAGAGGTCAGAATACAAGTTTCATCATACTGCCTTCTGTGTTTTGCATTCTTTCTCAAAATTCCACCAATCATCAATCTACCGAAAAATGGCCAAACAAGAAGAAAAAAAAGCTGAAGGTCCGGTTCCCTTTTCGAAAAAAGTGAAGGATTTTTTCCGTGAGGCGGCGATCGTCATCATCGGATTTTTGCTGCTGAATAATTTTGTCATCGCGTCCTTCATGGTGCCGACCGGGTCGATGGAAAATGAAGTGATGACCGGCGATTTCCTGATGGTGAATAAATTCATTTACGGCGGCTGCTCGCCGCGCAACATTCCGTTCACCGACGTGCGGCTGCCGTGGTTCAGGCTTCCGGCATTCACCTCCGTGCACCGCGGCGACGTGATCGTCTTCGAATTCCCGGGGTACCGCGAAGAAGTGCACCCGGATGCGTTCACGTATTATCTGAAGCGCTGCATGGCGATCTCGGGGGACACGCTCCAGATCATCAACCGGGTTGTTTACGTCAACGGACAGCGGGCGCCGATTCCGCGCAACATGAAGTTCAATTCCCCCAGGATGCTTCCGGCGAGCTATGCCGACGAGCGGATCTTCCCGCCGACGGCGCCGTTCAACGAGGATAATTACGGCCCGATCGTCATTCCGTACAAAGGAATGAAACTCCCCCTTACTGCGGGCAATCTTGCAATGTGGGATACATTCATCCAGCGGGACGGACACAAAGCCTCTCTCGACGGAAGCGGCAATATCCTGATCGACGGAAAGCCGAACAACACCTACGTTGTCGAAAAGAATTATTTGTTCGGAATGGGAGATAACCGCGACAACAGCCTCGACAGCAGGTTCTGGGGATTTGTTCCGGCCGACAATATTGTGGGAACGCCGATGATCGTCTACTGGTCGTGGGATACCGACATCTCGATCTTCAACATCTTTGAGAAGATCTTCTCAGTGCGGCTGAACAGGCTCGGAACGCTGATCCGTTAATCTTTGTGCAGAGCGAAGTGGAAGGACATCAGGAGCAGGCTAACGACAGGAAACCGGCGCGCCGTCGGCTGAACGATTACGTTGTTACCGTTTGCGCGACACTTCTCGTTGCGTTCTTTCTCAAAACGTTTGTCGTCGAGGCTTTTCGCATTCCGAGCGCGTCGATGGAGAACACGCTCCGTGTCGGTGATTTTCTTTTTGTCAACAAGTTCATCTACGGTGCGGAAACGCCGAAGTACCTTCCGTTTACCAATATTGAAATCCCGCACTTCCGTCTTCCCGCGCTCATGCAGCCGCGTCACGGAGATGTCGTTGTCTTCGAGTACCCGGGAGACAGGGACCAAACGACGCCGGAAGCCGGCGTGAACTACGTGAAACGCTGCATCGCTCTTCCCGGCGATACGCTCCTGATCTCTAATAAAATTGTTTTTGTGAACGGCAGGGAATTTCCGCGCCCCGTTCACTCCCCGTATACTGCGCCGAGCAATTTCCTTCCGAACGAATCGGTGGGCGTGATGTTCCCCAAAGGGAGTTCCTACAACCCCGATTATTACGGACCGATCATCGTTCCTTTCAAAGGAATGGACATCAGCCTTTCCAACAGTTCGATCCAACAATGGGAAACGTTCATCGAACGGGAAGGGCACCGGGTGACGGCAGATCAAACGGGATCGGTCTCGATCGACGGGGTCGTGAGCACTCAGTATGTCATTGAACGGGATTATCTATTCGCGATGGGAGATAACCGGGACAACAGCCTGGACAGCCGATACTGGGGGTTTGTCCCCGAAGAGAATATCGTCGGCAAGGCGATGTTCGTGTATTGGTCGTGGGACACATCTGTCCCCGTCGGCAGCATCGCGGATAAATTCCTCGCAATTCGCTGGTCGCGCATCGGAACCTTGATCCGGTAGGCAAAACGATGGGAAGCCTCTACCTCCACATACCGTACTGCGAAAAGAAATGCCTCTACTGCGATTTCTATTCGATCGAGAATATGGAATCGATGGAGCGGTTTCTCGGCGCGCTTGAAAAAGAGATCACGGAGGCTGGCGCCGAGTATGCGGGCAAAGAATCGTTTGAGACAATTTTTTTCGGCGGAGGAACGCCGTCGCTCCTTGCGCCGTCTGCACTTGAAAGAATCCTCCTCAGGCTGCATTCAAGCTTCCGGATCGATCCCGATGCAGAGGTCACAGTGGAAACGAATCCGGGTACGGCCGACCTCGAAAAACTCCGCGCGTACCGTTCGCTGGGCGTCAACAGGCTCAGCATCGGCATTCAGTCATTCCATCCGGACGAGCTGAAATTTCTCAGCCGCATTCATACCGCAGGAGAGGCGGCGGACTGCGTCGAGAACGCATACCGGGCCGGCTTCGAGAACCTCAATGTCGATCTGATATTTTCCCTCCCGAAACAAACACTTGACCGGTGGAAGGAGAACCTCCAACGTGCCGCCGCATTGCAGCCGAAACATATTTCCGCGTACAGCCTGATCGTCGAAGAACATACCCCTCTTTATGCCATGGTCCAGGAAGGAAGGGTGAAACCGCTTTCGGAAAAAAGAGATTCGGCAATGTATGAAACAACGCTGGAGATGATGGCGAATTTCGGATTCGAGCAGTACGAAGTCTCCAATTTTGCCAGGCCGGGATTCTCGTGCCGGCATAATAAGAATTACTGGAACCACTCAAACTATCTCGGGTTTGGTCCGTCCGCTCACTCTTTTTGGAAGGACCGTCAGACCGGCGGACGGCGCTGGTGGAACGCACGGAGCATCGCGCAGTATTGCGATGCGGTACAAAAAGGGGCGTCTGCCGCGGCAGGGTCGGAGGTCGTCGATAAAGAAAAAATGTTCAGCGAAGCTGTTTTCCTCGGATTGCGGACGGGGGAACTGAGCGTGACAACGCTGCAGCAATTGTACGGCATCGATATGCTCGAGGCCCGGGGAGAGAAATTGAAATTGTACTCCGACGAACAACTGCTGCGAATCGACAACCGGCGCATCGCGCTGACGCGCAAGGGCTTCATGGTCTGCGATGCGATCGCCGAGTCGCTCCTCTAGCTCTTCCCTTCAGCGTTCAATTGCAATTAGACCGCTTTCAGAGTATATTGAGCAAGTTTTTTCACTTATTGACCGACTATGAAAGAATCGCGCCGTTCTCACTGGGAAAATTTCTGGGACGAAAAGAAGAATCTGCAGGAGGTCTATTCGAACTCCGACCGCGTCGTGCGGAACTTGTCGAAGATCGTCGACCTGAAAGGAAAGAAAATACTGGAGGTCGGCGCCGGGACCGGACGCGACAGCTTCCCGCTGGTCGAGCGCGGAGCGGAGGTTTTCCAGCTCGACTATTCCATCAACTCGCTGATGATCATGAAGAAAATAGCCGGCGAAGAAAAGATCGAGGTCGCCATCGTCGGCGGCGATACGTTCTGCCTTCCGTTCCGGGATGAGACATTCGACATCGTCTTTCATCAGGGGCTGCTGGAACACTTCAGGCCGCAGCAGGCGGAAGCGCTGCTTCGTGAAAATATCCGCGTCACAAAAAAGGACGGGCTGCTGCTCGTCGATGTCCCCCAGCGGTACCACATCTATACGGTCATCAAGCATTTCCTGATCGCCATCAATAAGTGGTTCGCCGGATGGGAGCGGGAATTCTCCGTGGGCGAACTTCGGCGGGAGATGGAACGGCTCGGCCTGCAGATCGTGCACACATACGGAGAATGGATGTACCCGAGTCTCTTCTATCGGGCAACGCGCGAGGCGCTCCTGAAGGTCGGACTAAAATTGCCTTTGTATCCGACCTTCATTCGGCCCCTGACGGGAATGAGAAAATCCATCCGCGAAGCCCTGCGAGATACCCCCATTGCCGTCAACACCTCTTTATCATTCGGTTTGGTGGGAAAGAAAAAATAATTGAGAATCCTCCCCAATTCGTAATTCCAAATTCTTAATCGTCTTTGCGTATCCTCATCTTCAATTGGCAGGACATCAAGAACCCTCTCGCGGGGGGAGCGGAGGTCCACCTGCACGAGGTCTTTGAGCGCATTGCCTCAAAGGGGCACGATGTCACGCTTTTCTGTTCCCGTTTTGACAACGCCCCCGAAAAAGAGGAGATGAACGGGATCCATGTTATTCGCCAGGGGGGACGGTCGTTCTTCAATTATCTTGTTCCGCAAAAATATTTCTCCACGTTCAAGGCACAGAAGTTCGACCTGATCGTCGACGACATGAACAAGATCCCTTTTTACACTCCCCTCTTTGTGAAGGAGCCGCTCCTCGGCATCACGCATCATCTTTTCGGAACAAGCATCTTTCTCGAAGCGATCTTTCCCGCGGCATCGTATGTTTATCTAACAGAACGCGCGGCTCTCCCGGTCTACAAACGGCTGCGATTCATCGTCGGCTCTCCCAGCACTCATAAGGAGATGCTCCACCTTGGTTTTGCCGAAGAGCGAACGCACCTCATCCACTACGGCGTCGACCACAATTCGTTCAAGATCCTCGGCATCCCCAAAAGCCCGGCGCCCCTCATCGGCATGGTGGGACGGCTGAAGAAATATAAGAGCGTCGACCATCTGCTTGAGGCGTTTGTCATCGTCCGGCAGGAGATGGCCGAAGCAAAATTGGTCATTGTGGGAGATGGGGACGACAAGCAGCGGTTGGAAGCCATTACTGGCAAGCTCGGCCTGTCGGAAGCCGTTCGGTTTACGGGGTTTGTCAGCGAGGAGGAAAAAGTCAGGCACTTGAACGAGATGCATGTCGCCGTCAACACGTCGGCAAAGGAAGGGTGGGGATTGACGGCGATCGAAGCGAATGCCTGCGGCACGCCAACGGTGTCAAGCAACGTGCAGGGACTGCGCGACGCCGTGGTCGACGGCGAGACGGGGCTTCTATACGAATACGGAAACCGCGAACAGCTCGCAGAAAAAATTTTGTTGATGCTGAGAGACGGCCATTTGCGCCAGCGTCTTGCCGGCAACGCCGTGCGCCGGTCCAAGCAATTTGACTGGGACATCGCCGCCGAACGGACGATGGATGTCATCGAACGGGTTCGATCCGAGCATTTCCGCCGGTAAACCGATCACCCAAGCATTCTTTTCATCCAGCCGCAGACATCTGCCAGACTCTCCCCGCTGATCTCGTGCCCCATCGGATATTCTCTGTACTCGAACTTCGCGTTCGACTGCGAGAACAGCGCTTCCGTCTTTCGCGCCTCATCGACCGGAATGACCGGGTCATACACGCCGTGCGTGATGATGAAAGGGCATCGAGCGAGCGCGTTCCATTGAAAATGTAATTCGGGATGTTCGCGGACGAACCCGCTTTGCGCCACCACGCCTGCGAATTTCTCCGGATGCGTCAGCGACATCGCGTATGCCATGATCGTCCCCATGCTGAATCCCAGTAGGAAAATTCTCTTCGCGTCAATGTCAGGAAGCGACGCGACGCCGTCCGCAAACTTCATCAGCCGCCGGTAGCTCTCCATGAACATGACCGGCTCGGCGGAGTTGTCATCCAGCAGCTGAAAGTAGGTGTATCCTCCAAACTCGAACGGATACGGCGCCCGTACGCTGAACACCGCCAGACGGTCGTCAAAATATTCCGAGAGGCCGAGCAGGTCGTTCTCATCAGCGCCCCGTCCGTGCAGAAGAATGACGGCCGGAGACCCACCCCCCGCAGCCTGCTTCGGGTTCACAGATCTATAGAAAAGGTCGGATCGGAATGTCTTCATCGTGAGGCTGAAGCGAAGATCTTACCTGAGGATATTTTGAATGCCGACGCGGATCATCATGACGGCGATGGCCGCCATAAAAAGAGAAGCGACTTTTCCGAAGGCACGCGACCCGGCAACGCCCATCACCTTCATGACGAACTCGGAAAAGTGGAACACCAGCCAAACGATGATCAGGTTGATCAAGAGCGACACCATCGACATCCAGTAGCCGTAATTATCCACCACAATGATGATGGACGTCAGCGCCGCCGGTCCCATGATCAACGGAATGCCGATCGGCACAACGCCGACCGAAGCTTCCAGATCGCGCTGCGTGTCCTTCGCAAAAAGCAATTCATACACAGAGAAGACGAGAAGCACGATTCCCCCGCCGATGCGGAAATCATTCTCCGTAATGCCGAGGAAGGAAAAGATCAGCTTTCCGGACGCGAGGAAGACAAGGGCAACGGCGCCGGCGGTGAGCGTCGCCTCGATCACCAGGTGCCGCTTTGTCCTTGCGGCCATTCCGGCGGTGAGTGAAATAAACACCGGGAGCGCCCCGAAAATATCGATGGCGACAAAAAGGGGGATGAACGCCATCAAGAGATTGTGGATGGAAAATTTCATTGTTCGCGAGTGCCACAAGGGCAAGGGGACACGAAAAATTCATTATCAGCGCGTGCAAAAAACCCTTTCGCGTCCCGGTGTCGCTGCGGCAAAAATGTTACTCGATCATAACGCCTGCCTGTTTGAGCGAATCGCCGATGATCCTGAGAACATCCGGCTCAGGAATCAGCAGCCGTGCGCCGGAGGTGTGGACGGCCTGAGCGAGCGTTCCTTTTCTTTCGGAAAGAAACTGCCAGACACAAAAGCCGAGACGATTCTGGTCATTCGGCTCGCGTGTTGGAATTGATGCGACGCTGGTATAAGCGATCTTTTCCAGCGTCGACGGTGAGAACTCCTTTACCTTGGCCGGGGGAACCGTTGTCATACGAGTACCTTTTCTTTGATGAAACTTGTCCTGTTACGGCGCTCTTCGAGCAGAAGATCGGATCTGAAGATATTTGATGATGCCTGGAAGCAGCGAAAGCAGAATGACCGCTGCGATAACATACGTAATATTTTTGTCGATATTCGGAATCGTCGAGCCGAGAAAATATCCGACGAGCAGCATGCTGGTGATCCATCCGACAGCGCCGATGACATTGAACGAAGCGAAGCGCACGTACTTCATCTCGGCAATACCTGCGACAACCGGCGCGAACGTCCGGGCGAACGGCATGAACTGCGCCATGACGATGGTGATCGGACCGTAATGTTCGTAAAATTCCTTCGTTTTCAACAAATGCTGCTTCTTGAAAAACCGCGATTCCTCTCTGGTGTACAGCGCATGCCCCCCTTTTTGACCGATGAGGTACCCCGTGCTGTTTCCAAGGATCGCAGCAACGATCAACAGGAAAATAAGAACAGTGACGTTAAAGAATCCCGCCGCGGCAAATAGTCCGGCCGTGACCAGCAGAGAATCTCCCGGCAGAAAAAAACCGACCAGCAGTCCGGTCTCCGAGAAGATGATCAATGCCAGCCCGGGATACCCCGCCCATTGGACAAGCGCCTTGACGTCGGTAAGCTTTTGAAAAAGATCTCTCAGTACTTCCATGGTGATTTTCGAGTGACAAATGCCGGGTGGCAAAGGAAAAATAAATTTCTATGCGCTGCTTCGTTCTTCGGCACTCGTCATTTGGCATTCCTTTGTTACTTCATTGACATCAGCAACAGCGCCGCTCCGACCGCAATGCGGTAAAAAATAAAAAGATATGTTGTATGCGTCTTGAGGTAACGGAGCAGAAAGGCGATCGACGCATAACCGACGACGCCGGAGACAATGGTTGCAACTACAACATTGGCAACACCGAGATCGTGGAAAAAATGGCGCATTTCATACAACTCGAGCATTCCGCTCGCGAAAACGGCGGGAACACTGAGCAGGAACGAAAAGCGAGCGGCATCTGCACGATTGATCCCCAAAAATAATCCTGCCGTGATCGTCGTTCCAGATCGGGACGATCCGGGGATCAGCGCCAGCGATTGGGCAAAACCGACGATGAGGCTGTCGAGCCAAGTGAGATCTGCCATCTCCTTTTTTCGCGATCCGACCCTCTCGGCCAGCCATAAAATAAGCGCGAGGGCGATGAGGCTTGTTCCTATCACCGTGAGGCTTTTCGTCAGCGTCCCCTCAATGATCTTCCTGAACGCAAGGCCGATCACCGCAACGGGCAAGGTCCCTAAAATTATATACCATCCCATGCGCGCCCTCCCCAGCCCCTTCGACGGCGATTGAATGTATTTCATCCCGTCCACAAAGAATCCCTCGAGGATCTCGACCAGGTCCTTGAAAAAATAGACCACGACGGCAGCCATTGTCCCTATTTGAATCACGGCGATGAACGCCGTCCATTCATCGGGACGGTCGGGATTTATCAAACCGAGCAGAGAGCCGGCGATGGTAAGGTGCGCGGTACTGCTGATGGGAAGGAACTCCGTGATGCCTTGGATGATCCCAAGGAGAATTGAATAGAAAAGAGACATTCGGGCACCGTGATGAGGATGGATAAAAAAAGAGGAGGCGCCTATTCCTCCTCGTAAAAATCACTCTTGAAGATACCAAAATTTTGAAAGCGATGCAAGGATGAGATGAGCAGCGGCGGCGAAAGCGGCGAATATCTTGCAAAAGCGAAGGCCGGGTATGATCCGGCCTTCGTTTCACTTTTTGGACATGCGTCTGAAACTCCGTTTCAGCAACGGAGTAGCCCGGTCACCGCCGATTATTTACTTCACCAGCATCATTCTTTTTATTTGGGCGAACGAACCGGCTTCCAATTTGTAGAAATAGGTTCCAGAAGAAAGACGTGATGCATCGAAGACCTTTTTGTAACGCCCTTGCGGCAGTTGTCCGTCGACGAGCGTTTCAATTTCCTGCCCCATCACGTTATAGACACGCAAACTGACATGCTGCTGTTGCGCAATCGTGAACTCGATCTCGGTCGATGGATTGAACGGATTCGGAAAGTTCTGATGCAGCGCAAAGTCCGTTGGGGGCGAAATTATGACGGTCACCTCGCCCGAATATTTGAACATGCCGCTGTGGTCGATTTGTTTTAGTCGATAGGCATATGTCCCGGCTGAAAGATTAGCGTCCAGATAGCTGTAATTGTGCGGATCATTACATGTGCCGCTTCCGGCAACAAAACCGATCTTAGACCATGTTTCATTTTTACCGTTGCCCGTCATATCGCCGACGTTCTTTCGCTCTATTTCAAAGCCAAAATCATCGACCTCCGTGGCCGTTCTCCACGCCAGAGTGATTGTCAGGTCTTTTGCACTTGCGATGAAACTCGTTAACTCAACAGGAAGACCGATGTCTGTGAGATTCTTTTTCCAGACTCCGCCGCTGTACGTTCCTGCATAAAGGTTCCCGGCATTGTCACAGGCGAGAGAGAGGATTTTGGTTTGAGTGAGGTTTGAATCGTACTTTGTCCAGCTTCCTCCGTTATTTTTTGAGTAGAATACCCCGCTCCCATCAGTGCCTGCGAAAATGCAAGAGTCGTGTTTGATCGCGAGGCAATTGATATAGTTGGTGGTCAAGCCGCTGCTGACTTTCGACCAGCTCACGCCATCATTGCTGGACATGAAAACCCCTCCCCCGGATGTCCCCGTAAATATGCGGTCGGCGGGGGTCCATGCGAGGCAGTACGGTTCACTGGTCAACCCCGATGCCGACCCTTCCCACGTCCAGTGGTTGCCTCCATCTGAGGTGTACTCGAACCATTCGCTGCCTCCTCCTATGTACGCTGCATTGCTCACCCCGGTTGCCAAACAGGAACAAGTGCTGTAGACTATTTCCGTCCATGTCGAGCCGTTGTCCGTGGAACTGTAGACGTTGCCGACACTTCCGGATCCGTCAATCGCAAGAATTTTCCCCGGGCTCGTTATGCCGACCGCATAAATGTCGTCGACCGGAAGATTGTTCGACCCATAATCGCTGCTCAACGAAGCCCAGCTTCCCCCGTCATTTGTCGAGCGAAAGAGTCCGGCTCCATAGGTCCCGGCATAGATAGTTCCGCCAGTGTCAAAGGCGATCGAAAAAACTTCATACACACCATAAAGAGAGGAACCCAAGACCAGCGTCCAGCTATCCCCGTTGTCGGTCGATCTGAACAAACCGTCTGAGTAGGTCCCAGCAAAAATATGGCCGTTGGATTTTATCGCTAGGGCAGTAACTCTTTCGCCCGATAAACCCTTCTGGTACCACTGAGCGTTCGTCGGCCAGGCGACAAAAACAAAGGCTAATAATGCCGCGATATACGTTATCGACTTCATGTCCTTTTTTTCCCTTTGGTATTGTCTGTTGATGCGTTACGGTACCCTTCGATACCTCATCAATACAAACCTGCTGCGCAGGAGAAGGCTTGAACGGGAACAGTAATCGGAGTCCCCAGTGCCGTTTTTTCGACAGAACGCCGGCCTCAACACGAAGCCGGCGTTCTGTTTTTTTGTTACTTCACCAGCATCATCCTCTTCACCTGGGCGAACGAGCCGGCCTCAAGTTTATAGAAGTATGTGCCGGATGAGAGACGTGATGCGTCGAAGACTTTTTTGTAACGCCCTTGCGGGAGTTGTCCGTCGACGAGCGTTTCAACTTCCTGCCCCATCACGTTATAGACACGCAAACTGACATGCTGCTGTTGCGCAATCGTAAACTCGATCTCGGTCGATGGATTGAACGGATTCGGATAATTCTGGGCAAGCTGGTAGCTCGATGGACGGGCAAAGTCGTCGCTGGCCACTCCGGTGGTATTATCCAGGACCAGGTCATCGAACATAGCATACGAGCCCACATGCGCAGTGCCGCTTCCGTTATCTTCCATCGATATCAACAACGTACATGTATCCGCGGTGGTGTTCGGATCCATGACCATGCCTACGGTAAACGCCGTGTATGCAGTGGTAGAAGTTGTAAAGCGTTTGTCCCCCGCACCGACATCCACCCCCGCCTTTGATGCGAGCATGGTGACAGACATTGCGTCTCCGCTATCCGAATGCAATTGGTACCAGCCTCTCAGTGTGAACGTAGCGCCGGTAACTGGAATATACTGTGTTATTGCGCCTGGATAAGCAGCGATGCCAAAATACAAATACGTGTTGAGCTTTAATGCGTATGAGCCGCTGTGAGCGGTCGTGGTCTTGGTGGAGGCGGAGGCATCGGTAACCCAGTTATTCGGCACATTATTCGTCCACGATTCGAAACCTCCGTTCTTGATAAAATTAGTTTGGGCTGATGAGATCGCACTGAGGCATAGCGCAACTGCTATTACGCGATAGAAAGTTTTCATGGTTTGTTCCTGTCTGGATAAGTGATGAAGGCCATCTTTTGTGAATTTAGTGAAATAGCTCCATGACAAACATCCTCCCCGTCGAATATCTCCAAATAAAAAAGCCTCTCCCGGCATTCGCCAGCAGAGGCTTCTAATTTCTCTTCGCTATTTATTCCCCGCACTCAGGAGTCCCCGCTTGGGAGCTGGGGTTGGATGGAGAAATATCCGTCAAATCTAGTCGATTGTCAAGGAAACAATGCGACCGCCGTCACGAAATAGTCAGATTTTTTTCACTGCATTCTTGACTTCGAAGGCGGGACATGCGGTGCCATTGATCTCTTGGCGCCGGAAACCGGCGCCCGGTGCCTGTCGATCCAATACGCCCAAAGGACCAGCAGCCACACCGCCATCGCAACAATTGCAAGAACAGTAACGTTCGGCGGCGGACCCCCCGCAATATTTCCTGCCGCGATAATGACGAGAAAAGCGATAAACGACCAGAACGCATAGACCCCGATCCGGTCGAGTGGTGATGTTGTGCGGAGGTACAAAATGATTCCTACAGCAAAAAGTCCCGCCTCGACAAGAATCGTCGCAGGAACGGAATTCCACAGACCCAGGCCGACATACAATTTCATCCCCGGCATGATCTGCAGGTCGGGACGATGAGAGACGAAATCGAGCGCCCAATGACTCAAAACGCATATTCCGACGATCCAAGCATTTCTCGCCGAGCGGCGCAGGGCGTAATATGTTAAACCAAAGGCAAGAGACCATCCGATGCCCGTCAGGAGGCTATGGGAGATCGGATAGTCGTAGAAATCGAGCGGCGTATATGCAGTGTCCCCCGGAGCGATGCGGACATGCTCCAGACCCAGCAGCAAAAATACCGGCCAGAGCAGGTCGACGAATTGCGCCGCCATGATGAGCGTGCCGAGCGAGACCTTTGGCGCCGCTTTTTTGGCTCCTAATGCGACAGCTATATGTCCGATAAACATCCGATCCTCCTTTACTAGTTTGAACCATGAAGACTTAGGGAGACTTAGAACCCATTTTGTGCCTTCGCGGCTTTGTGTCCCTCATAATATGTCGCCGATTCCGAGCGTCAACGCAAGTGATCGCGGCGCTTTCCCCCGCCATGTCAGGTCAACGCGAAAGAGGTCCAGGATCCTGCTCAAGCTTACTCCTCCCTCATAATACCAGCCATTCGTCGTGTTGAACGTCGGCGGCCCCGCCAACGCCGACGGCGTGAGCCACGATTGCGCAACGGACCCGAATACGATCACCTCCAGATTACTTTCATAGAGGAATGGAATTCCGCTTGCAAGGAAGGGCAAACGTCTGAAGTTATGCTCGACAGAAAGGAGAACGAACCGGTCCCCGGAAAATTCTTTCACCCCCGCGGCGCGCAGTCCGCCGAACCACGCCGATCCGATGTAACTCGATTCAAGGTTGAACAACCGCTGCGGCAGACGGTCGCCGCTAAGAATTCCGCCGTTAAAACTGATCGACAATGTCGGATTGAAGAACAGGCTCATATCGTACGTTGGAAATTTCGCCCTCAAGCCTCCCGCAATTCTCGTGAACCCGAAATCGCTGTTCATCAGACTCTTCGACGAATACTCCACCGACGTGTGGGCTGTAAGATACGGATTGCTGAAAAAATACTCGGTTTCACTCCCGTAGTTGGCGGTCAACGTCAGCGCATGAAGCGTTCCGTCAGCGATCGGCGGGTTGGTTCGGAATGTCCGATCCCGATCCAACAGGCTATACTCCGTAATATTTCTCAGTGAGGTTTGTTTCTCATCCGTGAAACCGAGCTGTACCTGAAGGTCCGGCGTTTCGCCGCGCCGGAGAAAATTTCCTTCCACAAAACCGTCCCAGCCTCTTGAAAGGAAATAATCACGGTAGTCGTCCTTTGAAAAAAGCGAACCGAGAAGTATTTGAAAATTATCGTAGTAGCCCTCGTCGGGACGGTTGTCAAGTTTCCGGTAAACGTCCCCTCCGATGCCGAAAGAACGCCCGGAGTCGGGGTAGTATGTTCCGCCGGCGGAATATTTCCACCGCTTGTCGTCGAAGCCGTATCCCAGACCGCCGCGAAGTGCGATAGCGTTGGTCACCGAGTCGATATCGAATTTTCCGCCGGCGAACAATCCTTCCACACGGTTAAAGCGGAGGTCGGCATACGAGAGCACGCTGAGGCCTCCTCCCAAAAAATTCAGCGCCTTTGTCCTGTTGCCGATCTGTTTTTCGAGCGTGGCAGTGCTGTCCAATGTTTTGTAGGCGTGTTCTTCGTCCGCATTGAGGGGCAAAAGCGGATGTTCGCGCCAGTATGCCGAATCGAACCGCGCCGCCTCCGGCGCGACCGTAAATCGCGGCAATTTGGCGACGCTGTCGGGGAACTCAGGGTTGATGGCGTAGTCGGACATCACCACATAACGGGCAAAGGAAAATTTGAGGAGGGATAGCCCCATCAGGTTCAGGCTCGCTTTTCCCTTGACTCTATAATCGACCGGCATCCAGAAGCGGTCTTCGTACAAACGGAATTGCTGCAGGTAGTGGAACGAGACATCTTTCAAAAAGGGAATCGCGTACGCTTCATTCGGCTCAAAGTCGACATCGATGACCGCGTAGCTCCTTTCGGCGATCGAGATATTCCCGCGGAAGAGCGGCCTCAGGCGGGATTTTGGAATAACACTGATGTCGTAGACATCCATTCCATCCATCGTCCTCGTTCGGATCAGCTTGTAATCATAGAAGGAAAATGCGTTGGGAGAGGTCGGGCCGATGAATTTGAATCCCCCCGTCACGATCGTATCGTCGTTGAAATTGGTCACCTGTCCGACCCGGTTGACGATCTCTCCCACGCCGAGATTTTTCGTTTGGCGTTTCTGATGAACAACTTCTCTCAGCGAATCGTTTGACCGCCAAAAGAGGGTAAGGTACGATTCGGTAATTGCGCCGACGGCGGTATCGAAGTTGACGGTCAGGCGGCTGTATGCTTCGCACCGGAATGTCCTTAAGGCCCCCATCCACCGCGGCTTGCTCTCGATCGCCCGGCGGATAATTTCTATCGCCGGGTCCTCGTCGGTGACCACAACCTCCGACATCTTGATCGCCTCCGGCTGGAGCGAAGCACGAATTTCCATGCCGCCCGGGGGGAAAGCGCTGACCGTGTCCGAACGGTAGCCGAGATAGCTGATGATGAGAAGAGAATCCCCGGAGAGATGCGAGAGCTGAAACTGCCCCCGTTCGTTGGTGATCGTTCCCATGTTGGACGGACCGGCGACACGGATCGTCGCCGCGGGGAGCGGCTTGCCCGTCGACGCATCAAGGACGACGCCGGAGACCGTGGAGGAGGTCTGAGTGAAGACAACGAACGGGAAAAATGCCAGAGTCAGGAGGATCAGAATGCGATGAAACGCCATGGAGAGCGACTCTCCCCTGTCAGCCGTTGATGGAAAAAAATTTAACAAAACAACGTAAATGTATAAATCTATCACCACTGATACAATAAAAAAACTCCTTCAGCGCGCTCACCGCGTTCAGGTTGCATCTCCTCCATTTTCTTCCCATATTCACGTGAAGAATATCCGTCCTTGAATGAGTAGGATCTCCGATTACATAGCAAAGCTGGGAGAACGGGACAGCAGGATGATGAAAGGGGGAATTTTTTTCCTCTTTGTGTTCCTCATCGCTTTGATGTTTCCGAGCGGCGAATCGATCGAAGCCGATTATCACGTCGGTACGATCTGGACCGACAAAGACCTCATCGCCCCCTTCCTTTTCCCGATCTACAAGGAGGAGCGGGATTATCAGCAGGAACGAGCCGCCGCGGCCCAGAACGTCCACAAGGTTTTTGAGGAGGATGTCGCCGTTTCGCACAGCAGCATCGACTCGCTTGAAAAATTCTTCAACGAGCTCCAAGCGGTCCTCGACACCCGCGCCGCACTTTTCCGACAGCGGGAGTTCTTCCAAAAGAACAAGCGGGCGAACGGCAGAGAACGCGCCGTCGACTCGGCGGCCTTGAGCGGCCGCATCCGGAACATCCCCGTCAGCATTACTGCAAGCGAGTGGGAGACGCTGCAGCGTCTCCGGTTCGCCGACGCATTCCCGAACAATCCCCGCTATCAGTTCTCGCTCCGGCGGCTTCGCCGGGACGTGCTGCTGGTGGTGAACGAGATGTACCTCCAGGGAATTCTCAACGTTCGCAAGGAGTCGGTCGGCTCCGGCATCACCATCGCCCTTCGCAGGCGGACCGACGAGCAAATAACCCCGATCAGCAAATTTCTCGACGTCGACGACCTCGGCCGCGGCGTCCAGCAGACCTTCATCTCCGGTTACAAAAAAGAAAATGACACCGTGTCGATCGCGGTGAAGATCGCACTTTCGTTCCTATCGCCGAACATTATTTTCCAGAAAGACCAGACGGATAAAGAGATCGCCATCGCGATGGATGAAGTACCGCGGACCGTCGGGATCGTCCAGGAAAATGAGCGCATCGTCGCGACGCACGAACGCATCACGGACGACGTAAAGCTCAAGCTCGATTCGCTCCGCAAAGCGAAGGCGGAGCGCGGCGCCGATATCAATAAAGTGACGACCTTCGCCGGAAAATGGCTGCAAATTTTCGCCATCTCGTTCTTGTTCGGAATCTATCTCTACCTCTTCCGCAAGCGGATCTTCCACGACAACTCAAAGATCCTGCTGATAGCGCTCATCGTATTGTTCGAAGCGCTGCTGGCGTACCTTACGCTCCGCATCAGCGCGGACGCCCCGATCGAACTGCTCATCATCGTCCCGGCCGCCTCGATGCTGCTCGCTATCATCTTCGATTCGCGGGTGGCGTACTATTGCACGGTGACGATGGCGTTTATCGTTGCGGGCATCCGGGGAAACGATTATTCGATCGCTTTTTACTCCGTCATCGCCGGCTCGCTGGCGGTCTATACGGTGAGGGACATCAAGCACCGGACGCAGATCTTCCGCTCGATCATTTTTATTTTTCTCGGTTACCTTGTCTCGATCACAGCGATGTCGCTCGAGCGCTACGACACGCTCACTTCCCTGGTCAATCAACTGACCATGGCGGCCGCAAATGCCGTTTTCTCCCCCGTGCTGACGTACGGGTTGCTGATTTTCTTTGAACGTTCCTTCCATATCACCACCGATTTGACGCTGCTCGAGCTGTCGGACTTCAATCAACCTCTGTTGAGGGAGTTGTCGCAAAAAGCTCCCGGCACATTCAACCACAGCCTGAATATGGGGGCGCTCGCGGAATCCGCGGCGGAAGCGATCGGCGCAAACTCAACGCTCGCCCGCGTCGGCGCTTATTACCACGACATCGGGAAAATCACCAAGCCGTCGATGTTCGTCGAGAACCAGCTCGGGGCCATAAACCGGCACGAAAAATTCAGCCCGAAGTTCAGCGCGCGGGTGATCGCCGCACACATCAAAGACGGCGTGACGCTGGGACAGGAATACGGACTGCCCGCCGCGGTCACCGATTTCATCCCGATGCATCACGGCACGACGAAGATCGGTTTCTTCTACGAACAGGCGATGCGCAAAAAGGACAATTTCGAGACCATCGATGAAGACGACTTCCGCTATCCCGGCCCGAAACCGCAGACAAGAGAGACGGGGATCGTGATGCTCGCCGATGCGGTGGAGGCGGCGACACGGTCGATCGACAATCCGACCGTTCAAAAGATTGAAGAACGGATCGACGAACTCATCAAAGCTCGTTTCATGGAAGGACAGCTCGACGAATGCGACCTGACGCTCCGCGACCTGACGCGCATCAAAATCAGCTTTGCAAAGATCCTCACCGGCATCTATCATTCCCGCATGCAATATCCGGAGCAACGGCCGGGGCCTCCCGAGCCGGGGCTGCAGGAAGATAATCCTGTCCCAATCAAAAAAGAGAATCCTGATGTCCCGCTTACGCGACCCCGCCGCCGTCCGGCCGGCAAACGCCCGAAGCAGTAAGCAGCATGAAGTCCGACATAGAAAAGTTTTTCCGGTTCCTGCAGCTTGAAAAAAGTCTCGCCGCAAACTCCATCGAGGCCTATCGGCACGACATCGACCGGTATGCCGCATTTCTTGAATCGCAGCGTATCAATTCGGCGGAAAAGGTCCGGGCGGACGACGTCGGCGCATTCATCCGGGAATTGCACCAGCTCGGACTCTCCTCCAGGAGCATCGCACGCAACCTCTCCGCCGTCAAAAGTTTTCACAAATTCCTCCTCGGAGAAAAACTCGCCTCCGCCGATCCGGCACAAAGCATCGACCTTCCAAAACGGGGAAAATTTCTTCCCGACGTCCTGAGTGTCGGCGAGATCAACAAGATCATCGAAGCAACGTCGCAAAAAAAAGAAGACGAAAAAAAGCTGTGGATCAGGGACCGGGCGATTCTAGAAACCTTGTATGCGACCGGAATGCGAGTCTCGGAATTAACCGACTTGAAACAATCGAACGTCTTCTTCGACGACGAGTTGGTGCGCGTCTTCGGCAAAGGTTCGAAGGAGCGGCTGATCCCGATCGGAAAACCGGCATTGGACTGGATGCGGAAATATCAGACGGAAGTGAGGGGAAAACTTGCAGGCTCGCACGCCGGCAACAACGCGGTCTTTCTCAACTGGCGAGGCAAATCGCTCACCCGGGCCGCGGTGTGGAACATTGTGAAGGAATATGCGCGCATCGCACGGATCGAGAAGGAAGTCCATCCGCATACATTCCGGCACTCGTTTGCCACCCATCTCCTTGAAGGCGGAGCCGACCTTCGCGCCGTGCAGGAGATGCTCGGCCATGCGGATATTTCAACGACGCAGATCTACACGCATATCGACCGGGAATTTGTCAAAGCCGAGCACAGGAAGTTTCATCCGAGAGGATGATACTTGACTTTTTTTCGTTTTTTTTGCTTCATAATACATATAAAGACCCGCCGGCACGATTGTCCGAATAGCGAGGGCACGCCGACGGGCTTTCTTGTTTTTTTGAGAAGATCGGTATCGTATGATCGTCATGAAATTTGGGGGCACCTCGGTTGAGGATGCTGCCGCAATTAAAAACGTCACAGAAATTGTCCGGAAGGAAATTCCGCGCCACCCTGTCGTGATCGTGTCGGCATGCGCGGGGATCACGAATCAACTGCTGAAAACGGCTTCGCTCGCTTCGAAAGGAAAAAAAGACGAAGCCCTGCAGAACGTGGCGGCGATCGAGGGACGGCACAAGAACATCGCCAAAGAACTGTTCGATGCCGACACCGCAAAATTTCTTTTCAAGCACCTCTCGGCCTTTGCCGAAGAACTCGCCGCGCTCGTCAACGGCGTGGTGATCCTCGGCGAGCTGACTCCCCGTACGGTGGATATGTTCGCCTCATACGGCGAACGGATGTCGTCGTTCATCATTCATCATTACTTTGAAGCGCGCAAGATGAGGTCGTTCCTCGTCGACGCCCGCTCGTTCATGATGACGGACGACCAATTCACCAAAGCGCTCCCCCTTTTCGATGCCGTCGAGCGGAAATTGCAGGAGATCGTCAGGCCGAAGGTCGAAAACAACTACGTCGTCCTCACCCAAGGGTTCATCGGTTCGACGCACGCCGGCATTACGACGACGATCGGGAGGGGCGGCTCCGACTATACCGCCGCCATCGTCGGTTCGCTCCTTGACGCCGAGGATATTCAGATCTGGACCGACGTCGACGGTATTCTCACCTCCGACCCGAGCGTCGTGAAGGACGCCAAGAAGATCAAGGTGATGTCCTTTAACGAAGCGGCCGAACTCGCCTATTTCGGCGCGCGCGTGCTGCATCCGGAAACGATCCTGCCGGCCGTGAAGAAAGACATTCCGGTGTACGTCTTGAACTCAAAGCGCCCCGAGTCGACCGGAACGCTCATCATCGCGACGCCGAAAGTAGGAAAAGAGTGCGTCGTCAAATCCATCGCGTACAAGGAAGGCATCACGCTCATCAGCATCGTCTCGACGAGGATGTTCCTTGCGCACGGTTTTCTGGAGAACGTGTTCGACGTTTTCCACAAATACGAGACCGTCGTTCATACCGTTGCCACGTCGGAGGTCAGCGTCTCCGTCACCATCGACAACGTCACGAACCTTGGCCCGATCCTGCAGGAGCTGAAAGCGTTTGCGACCGTCAGCGTGAGCGACCGAAAAGCGCTCGTGTGCGTCGTCGGGGAACAATTGAAACATAGTCCCGGAGTCGCCGCAAAGGTCCTCGGTTCGATCACCGACGTCAACGTGAACATGATCTCCCAGGGAGCGTCGGAGATCAACATCAGCTTCGTCGTGGACGAAGAGCAGGTCGACGAAGTCGTGCGGCGGCTTCACAAGCAATTTTTTTCGGACGTCACGCATTTAACGGAAATTTTCGAATAGCACAGAAGAGGATGAAAACGTATGAGGGAGTATAATGTCGTCGTTGCCGGCGCCACCGGCATGGTCGGAAGAAAAATGATCCAAGTGCTGGAAGAGCGGGACTTTCCCGTGAAGCAGCTCATCCCCCTTGCCTCGAGCCGGTCGGCAGGGCAAAAAGTGAAGTTCAAAGGATCGAATGTCCGCGTCGAAGAGCTGACGCATGAAGTTCTTTCCCAGAACAACATCGAGCTGGCGCTCTTTTCCGCGGGAGCTTCGGTCAGCAAGGAATTCGCTCCGACGGCGGCCATGCACGGAACGCTCGTCATCGACAACAGCAGCGCGTTCCGCATGGAACCGGACATTCCGCTCGTTGTGCCGGAAGTCAACCCGAAAAAAATTTTCGACCACGTCGGGATCATTGCCAACCCGAACTGTTCGACCATCCAGATGGTCGTTGCCCTCAAGCCGCTGCACGACCGCTTCAAAATAAAGCGCATCGTCGTCTCGACGTACCAATCCGTGACAGGCGCAGGAAAAAAAGGGTACGACCAGCTGATGAAAGAATTGAACAAGGAGGAGATCGTCGCGAAGAAATTTCCATACCAGATCTCGTTCAACTGCCTCCCCCACATCGACGACTTCCAGGATGACGGCTACTCGAAGGAAGAGGTCAAGATGATGAAAGAGACGCAGAAGATCATGGGGGATGATTCGATCAAGGTGACGGCGACGTGCGTGCGCGTACCTGTTATCGGCGGCCACAGCGAATCGGTGAACGTCGAATTCGAAAAACCGTATGACCTTGTAGAGGTGCGGGAGATCCTGCGCAAAGCCCAGGGAGTCGTCGTGCAGGATGACCCGAAAGACAAACAGTATCCGATGCCGATTTGGGCATACGACAAAGACGAGGTGTTTGTGGGACGGCTGAGACGGGATGAATCGGTGAAGAGCGGCCTGAACATGTGGATCGTTTCGGACAACATCCGCAAGGGGGCGGCGACGAACGCCGTCCAGATCGCCGAGGCCTGGATCGCCGGAAAGCAGGATTAGCGGTTCACAGCACCCCGCCGGCGTTCGTTAGATTTCGTTTTTGGACCTCGTTCCCAAACGGAGTTTGGGAACGAGATGGAACCTTTGTTGAGATAATTTTTTTATCCACTGAAAAAAAAATAACCGTTGGCCGATCATTTCAGATACGAACATCAGGAGATGCTTTGCGAAGACGTCAGGATCGCCGACATCGTCAAAAAGGTCGGCACCCCCTCGTACATTTACAGCAAGGCCTCCTTTCTTGAATCGTTCCGCGAATTCGATACTGCTTTCGCTGGCATCGACCATCTTGTCTGCTATTCCCTCAAAGCAAATTCAAACTTGAACGTCTGCCGCATTTTTTATGATGCGGGAAGCGGCATCGACTGCAACTCCGGCGGGGAATTCTACCGGGCGCTGAAGGCCGGAGTCGATCCGCGCCGGATCGTCTTCACGGGCGTGGGAAAAACAGAAGAAGAGATCGGCATGGTTCTGAAACATCCGGTCATCATGCTCAAAGCCGAATCTGTCCAGGAGCTGCAGCGGATCAACGCCATCGCCGGGTCCCTGAACGTGAAAGCTCCTGTCGGCATTCGCGTCAATCCCGACGTCGACCCGAAAACACATCCATACATCTCCACAGGATTGTCCGAAAACAAGTTCGGCATCGATTCGGCGCGGGCCCTCGAAGCGTTCGAGCTTGCGGCATCGCTGCCGAATCTCCGGGTGACGGGTATTGACATGCATATCGGCTCTCAGATCACGATCGCCGGTCCGTTCGTCGAGGCGTGCAAGAAGTTGGCCGAACTCGCGGCATCGTTGAAACGCCGCGGAATCTCGATCAGCCATTTCGACGTCGGCGGAGGCCTTGGCATTTCATACAACGGCGACCCGAGCACGACGCCGCAGGAGTTGGCGAAGCAGCTCCTCCCGATCCTTAAAAATGTCGGGTGCAGGATTCTGTTCGAACCGGGAAGATATCTCGCTGCCAAAGCCGGAATTCTCGCAACAAGAGTACTCTACACAAAACAAAACAGGGATAAAAATTTCATCGTTGTTGACGCTGCGATGAACGATCTGCTTCGTCCAAGCCTCTATAAGGCGTTCCATGAGATCAGGCCCGTCGTGAAAAAAAATTCAGGGTCGATCGTTGCCGATGTCGTCGGACCTGTCTGCGAGTCGGGAGATTTCCTGGCGCAGGGGCGCGAAGTCCAAAAAAGCGAGCAGGACGACCTGCTGGCTGTTATGTCCGCGGGAGCCTACTCGTTCGTGATGAGCTCGAACTACAATCAGCGGCGGCGCGCGCCGGAAGTCATTGTCGACGGGAGTAATTTCTATGTCGTCCGGGAGCGGGAGACCTACGAAGACCTGGTTGCAAAAGAGCACCTGGTCGAGAAATTGCTGACCCGCATTTGATCATATTCTCAAGGGCTTAGAGAAGGGCCCTTCGGGAATTGCAGTTCGTTTGACTTCGTCGCTGCAATTCGTTAGCTTTTATTGATGCCAACCCCCAAAAATCAACGTATTTCTGTATTGCTTCTGCTTGTGTACGCGATGGGCTTATTGCTTGTCGCTCCGCATGTAGATCTTGACGGTATTTCGGGTACCGGCAAAACAGAACTGGCCGCACACGCCGATGCGGATAATTGCAAGCACATCCCCATTTCGCAGCTGGATTCGTGCGCCCTTTGTTCTTCCGTTGAGGGGAGAGCTATCCTCACTCCAGCCCCTTTTACGCTGGAGATTCTTGACACGGCGCCGGTTACACTGGTCTTCGCTTTTTCTACTTCATATTCATTTGACCTCTTAAATTCTTTTTCCCTCCGCGGTCCCCCCGCCCTTCTCGCTTAACAGCCATTCACGTTAACTCTCGTTCAAGAGATACGGAATAATTATTCCGTTATTCTCATACTCTATTATTTTTTGAGGGAAAAATTTTATGCGTTCCATTCTTGTCTTTATAGCATTCTTGATCAGTGCAAACTGGCTTTTTGGCCAGACCGGTCTGCAACCGGAAAAGGGAGCGGGGGATCAGAACTCTCAGCCTGGCGGAAAAATCTTTGCGAGACCGGTCCAGATTCTCTCTTCCGAAGAAAATGGCATGCCTGCGGCTGGAATCCTAAGCCCAGAAAAACCGAGGAATGATGCCGATGAGCCCCCGGCTGACGAAGGCCGGATGCAATTCCGGGTTTCGGTCAATGACGCCGATGGGAACGCCCCTATTGAGCTTGCGCGCGTTGCGCTATCACAAAACGGAAAATATGTTACCTACGCCGTGACAAATCCTGCTGGTCAGGCTCGGTTTCGCGATATCAATGCGGGCAGCTACCGTATCACTGCCTGGTTTGTCGGTTATGACACGTTCGTTGATTCGATCATCATTAACAAAGAACACAGCACTTACAAGATTGCGCTGCATTCGTTGGGAACCCAAAAGGAAGTTGTTGTCGTTGGAGAGCGGGAACCGACCTCATCGACGATCAACCCGATGACCGCGAATCAGGTATATGAATCGGAGACGTTTCACGCTCCGCCTACGGTCCGGATGACAAACGTCATCCAGGAAAATCTCATGGGTGCGGCTCGAGCTCCTACCGGAGAAGTTCATGTGCGCGGACAACACGGCGAGTTTACATATTATGTTGACGGCATTCCGGTTCCGCTGGGAGTCTTTGGAGGGTTGAACGAAGTTGTCGATCCTAAGGTAATTGACCGAGCAACTTTTATCACCGGCGGTTTTCCTGCAGAATACGGCGGACAAATTGCAGCAATCATAGACCTCAATAATAAGGTTCCAACGGGCACATTCCACCTCGACGCTTCGACGTACGCGGGCAGTTATCTGACACTCAACGGGACAAAGTCTTTTTCACCTGGCACACCAGGGACATCTGCGTCGGCTGGAGATACCCTCGGCAGCAGAGTCGGTCCGTTTCGGGCTCTGAATTCAAACGGACAGGATCTCTCTATTAGCGACCACCTCGGAAAGCTGGGCTTTTTCCTTTCGGGTTCACGACAGGAGACTGACCGACGTATCGATCCGCCCACCCCGGATATTTTTAACGACCATGGGTTCGATTATTTCCTCTACGGAAAATTCGACTATATCCTCAGCGACAACGAATATCTGACTGCCAACCTGAATCTTGGAAAAACCAACACACAGGTTCCCTACGACTCCGTCGAAGGGATCGCCAAAGATATACAACAGACGTCGAATTCATTCCAGACCTTATCGTATTACAATACGCTGAATTCTGAAATCGATCAGGAATCAAACCTTTTTATCGGAGCTTATGCACGGGAAGGTGAGCTCATTTACACGCCGGGATCGATCGACCCGCCGAATTTCCAGTTTGCGGGAGACACTGTTGACAATTACTTGCTTTCCGAAGACAGGACCTTCACGACGGTCGGCATGAGAACCACCTTCGACAAGCGACTGGCGCACGAGTTCATGTACAAAGTTGGTCTCAATTTCTCAGCCACAAGCGGTAAAGAGGATTATTCTTCAAAAGACTCAGCCCAAAATCCCGGCCCCAACTCCAACACAAATTTCAATGGATCCGATTTTGGAGTATTCGGCGAGGTTGAATATCACCCCGTTGAATGGACATCGTTTGAACTCGGCGCACGCTATGACCAGCACATAGCCCCCGATGCCCCGCTCCAGCACCAACTCAGTCCCCGAATCCGATGGAATTTCCTCATCGATGAAAACAATACCGCATACTTGTATTACGGTAAACTATTCATGCCGACGAATATCGAAGGACTAAAAACCATCGCTCTCAATGTCAGCAACACGCTTGTTCCGACCTTGCCGGAGAGGGATGATTTTTATGAAGCCGTCTATACGCACGGATTCGATTTCGGACTCCGCAGCAAGCTGGCCTACTTCTACAAACATGCGACGCCTGGAGTTGACGATGAAACTGTCGGCAGCAGCGCCATCAAGACTCCGGTCAATATCGAAGATGTGTACACACAGGGAATTGAGCTCGGACTCACTTACAGTCTCCCTGAGACTCCTTTTTCGGGATTCATGAACGGAGCACTTACGCATGCGTATGGAACGGGGCTTCTCAGCGGCGGGTTTTTGCCGTTTGACACCGATGGGGACGGAACGGACCTCGACCATGATCAGAGGCTTTCCATTACGACGGGCGTCAACTATCAACCACGAGATTGGTTCTGTAATCTTGTTGGGATTTATGGGTCGGGTCTTTCCAACGGGAACCCAGACGCTGTTTTCAAAACCGGTCTCTTCGATTTCAATACGAATGCACATACAACTCCATCGTGGATCTTCAATATCGCTGTCGGCCATACAATTCACCTTGAGGGAGGTTCTTCGCTTGAGCCGTCACTCTACGTGACGAACCTGCTGGATCACCAGCACTTGATCAAAGGCGCATATTTCAGCGGAGCTAGCTGGGAAGAACCCCGAAACGTGGTGTTGAGAATCTCTTATCACATGTAAGCATGAATACCTGATGCAATTGAAAAACCGGGGCTTTCATCAACCGATGAAGCCCCGGTTTGTTATGGAGAGTCCCGGCATCATCACAGACGGTAACCGAAATGTTCCAAACGAAAAGCTGGTCTTCATGGAGAGATCACAACTGAGAGAACATCGAATAGAACTCGTCCGTCTCGCCACAATGGTTGTTGCACTCATGCTGAGTTGGCTGAAAGTTTTGACGCCAATTTCATCTTTTGACTTCATTGCTCTTGCGGCAACTCTTGTTGGCGGCTTTCCAATGTTCGAAGAGGCGTATGAGGCGATCCGTGAGCGCCGAATGACGATGGAATTGTCAATGACCATCGCAGTCGTTGCAACGCTTATCATCGGGCAATTCTTTACCGGCCTAGTCATAACTTTCTTCGTCATTTTCGCAGAGCTCCTTGAGCATTTAACAGTGTCACGGGGGCGGAATGTGATTAAGAAACTCATTGGCTTGCTTCCGAACAAGGCTACGGTCCGTCGAGATAGTAATGAACAAGAAATTGCAATCGATAATCTCAGAGCCAACGACACTGTCATCATAAAGCCGGGCACTCGAATTCCAGTCGATGGAATAGTCATCAAGGGAAATTCGTTTGTCGACCAGTCTTCAATAACCGGTGAATCCCTCCCAGTTGAAAAGGTTGAAGGCAATGAGGTCTTCGCCGGGACAATGAACAAATCGGGGATTCTCGAAGTTGAAACACATCGTGTAAGCAAAGAAACGATATTTGGAAAAATCATTGAGATCATTGAGCAGGCGGAGCATTCAAAGGCGCCAATTCAAAAGGTAGCTGATATACTCTCTGCACGTTTAGTGTATTTCGCCTTTGGGGGCGCTATCGTAACTTTTTTCGTGACCCGCAACATCGTTTCCGCAATTGCTGCGCTTATTGTCGCCGGAGCGTGCGGTGTTGCCGCAGGGACACCGCTTGCGATTCTTGCGGGAATTGGGCGAACTGCTAAAGAGGGAATCATCGTGAAAGGCGGCGTCTACCTTGAACTGCTCAGCAAGGTGGATACCATTGTCCTTGATAAGACCGGCACCCTGACATTGGGAAAACCGCAGGTAATTGATGTCCGGAGCTTCAATGCTCTCGCCATACAAGATGTGTTGCGGCTCGCAGCTTCGGCAGAACAGCACTCAGAACATCCTCTCGGGAAAGCAGTGGTCGAGAGGGCAAGGACGGAACATCTCAGAATAGAAGAGTATTCGGAAATAAAATATTTCCCGGGACAGGGACTTGTCTGCCGTATCGATGGAATGGAAGTGGCGCTTGGTAATACTTCATTCTTTGAGGGTCGGACTATCGGTCTTGACTCGACCGCGATCAACTATGTCGCTGAAAGAAAAGATCGGGGGGAAACATGCATTCTCGTCGCCAGCGAAGGAAAAGTCGTCGGAGCAATTGCTATTGCTGATACTCTCCGCGCAGAGGCAGAAAAAGCGGTCGAAGAGATGAAAAAACTCGGTTGTCACGTGGTACTCTTGACCGGCGACTCATGGGCAGTGGCAAGATCAGTAGGCAAGAGGCTTCACGTTGACGAAATCTTCGGTGAAACGTTGCCGGAACAAAAGCTGGGCAAAATTCGCGAACTGGAATCAAAGGGAAGGAGCGTTGCAATGGTCGGCGACGGCATCAACGACGCTCCCGCTCTCGTTGAAGCAACTGTCGGCATCGCCATGGGAACCGGAACTGAGGTTGCCCTTGAGAGCGCGGATATGGCACTGACAACAGATAACCTAATGAAGATTGTAGAAGCAATGAAGATCAGTAAACAGAGCTTGCGGGTCATCATGTTCAATTTTTGGGGGACGGTCATTGTTGACGTTGTTGGTGTGTCTCTCGCGTTTTTCCAAATTCTCACTCCTCTCTCCGCCGCATTAATTCACGTAGGGTCTGAGTTGGGATTTATTTTGAACTCGGCGAGGTTATTAAGAAAATGAAGCATACGCCGCCGTATTTCGTCAACTATCACACAAACACAATGTCTGCAAACGCTGATGATGAGGTGAAAGGGTGCTCTCGATGCTAGTGCGGCAAGGACAAAACAATTGAATTTACTTTCAGGGCGGTCAATTGCAGTTATCTTTTTTTGCGCCGGGCCGGCGGCTCTGTGTCAAAACGAAATTGTATTAGGCTCAAATCAACCGCTCCGAGCTCATAGTTACCAAGTTCTGGAACAATTCAGAGGGGGCGGACAAGCGATTGCCGCGCATGATATGTGCGGATTGCCTGCACTTTCATTTGCGATCAAAAATCGAGACCGCCTCAGTCCTGAGGTGCGTTCTGCTTTAGAGACTATTTTAGACCGCCCGGCCACGCAAAAAAGCATCTTGTCGGGACGATTTCGGGTTCATTACGATACGACCGGGACAGACGCCCCCGCGATGCTCGATTCGCTCTACCAGAAAATTCCAGGTACCGCTGACCAATATGCCGATTCGGTTGCGGCGATTGCAAATTATTGTGAAACATTTGAGACTCAAACATTAGGGTATCTACCGTCACCGGCAGATGGCGATGCTGGCGGGGGGCCGGAGTACGACATTTATGTGGCATCCATCGGCCCTCCTCTTTATGGCTTCACAACTCCGGACAGCGCTCTTGTCAGCAAGCCGGATGGAGAGACCTACACTTCATTTGTTACTGTTGACAATTCGTTCCAATGGGTAAATCCGCCGGTCAATAGAGGGATGCCGGCTCTTCGTGTAACTCTCGCGCATGAACTTCATCACAGCATTCAGATCGGTGCGTACGGCTATTGGACAAGCGACATATTTTTTTATGAACTCACTTCCGCATGGATGGAAGATGTTGTTTTCCCGGCGGTCAAGGACTATCTCCAATACACGAGTTCGGTTGAAGGCCAGTTTGCAAACCCCCAGGTACCATTCAATTCTAATGACTTCATCATGTACAGCAGGGCCATTTGGGGACATTTCATTGCCAAGCGATTCGGTCTTGATGCAATGCTGCAAACGTGGAGAGACATCAGCCTCGTACCGCCGCTTCAAGCTATCGATATGGCCTTAAGCGCGCCGCCATACAACTCTAGCTTCAAAAGCGCTTTTGCGGAATGGACGGTCTGGAATTATTTTACGGGTGCACGCAGCGATTCTCTGCATTACTATCCAGAGGGTGCGCTTTATCCGGAAATTGTTTCGATACCTATCTATTTTGCCCCTCCGTCACAATCATTAGGCGGAAGCCTTTTCGCTTTGTCATCAGCCTACTATGACGTCAGCGATGGTACGGAAACATTGCCGTTTCTCATCTCGAACATCAACCTTGACTCCGGAATTGTCCGATATCCGTTGACGTTTCCGTACTCGTATTCCCTCGTTGAAAATCAGAACTCCCCCCTTTCATCGAACCTTACCGTCTCAGATCCCTCAAACTGGTACAGCATGTTTCTCGTCGGTGGAAATACAATTCTCGACCCATTCCCCGATCCCTTCCGACCAGACGGATCAAGAGTAGTCAATCTTCCTGTGAACGGAATGAGTCCTGTAACTGGGACCCTCTCTATTTTTTCGTCCGACATGAAACTTGTATATTCCGGGACGCTAAGCACAAGGCCATCGACCCTTTTCCGCGGGCAAGTATTCCAATGGAATGGAATAAAAAGCGACAACTTCATCGCATCATCGGGAATCTACATATACTTTATCCAAACCCAAAGCCAATCCATTAAGGGCAAGTTCGCGCTGCTAAGAAAATAAATTCCAAACTCAATTTTTCCCCAAAAGGGGATTAACTGCCTGCCAGAATTGGGATACAGAGAAGTCATCTCAATATATGTCGTTTTGTCTTTCGCAACGGGTCAACAATCTTACAGACGTTGACGATGCGCTCTCCCGCTCTTCGAGCGGGATTGCTTACTCCCCGAAGGGTCTTTTGGGGGAAGGGATGTCCTTCGTCTCATGGCGCGATAAAACCTCGCCACTCGCTCAGGATGAACAGAGTGTATGAACCGTAATAAGAGCATGTTCACCCTGTCCCCTAAGGGACCCCTTTGGGGAGCAAGTGAGCGGAGCGAACGCGACGAAGGGCACCCGATCCCAGGGATCCTTTTGGGATAGCTTCTGGTCAACAGCATACCATGATACCCTCCTCTTGGGAGATGAAGAGTTTTGCCGATCTGATTGCAGAATAACGCGCCGGCAATTTGACAAAGCCAATTTTTTTTCACATTCTTCCTGCTGTTCAGTGTCCACGCGAGCAAAATCAACCTGCACCGAGTGTGAAAATCCCATTGGCTCCGTTTTCCTTTCCCGTTTTAAGCTTCATGATCCTTGCTGCGGCTTTCTCCCTGCGGGCTGCCGAAACTGAAAACCTCGGCGAATATGCAAGCCATGACTCCGAAGGGCGCAGCATCGTTTTCATTTCATCGACGGGCCAGAGGCTGCGCGTGACCCCGTACGGCGACTACATTCTCCGCCTGCAATGGGCACGCCGGGGCGAAGACTTCTTTCCGGACGACCGGTACGAGATGGTCGTTTCTCACGCCTGGAGCGGCCTCCTCCGGCTCACCGACCGCGGCACGTACTTCTCCCTCGAGACCGGCGTCAACGACGGACTTGAGTTGCAAGTGCAAAAGAGACCCATGCGCCTGTCGTTCTTCTCCCTCAAAGACCGCCGAAGACTCCTTGCGGAACGCGATGGCGTTCGGTGGTCGGATGGGGCGATCCATGCCTCGTTTGAGTGGGATCCGCGAGAGCACTTTACAGGGCTTGGACACGACTTTTACGGGCGCTCGGAGCACCTTGACCTTCAAGGCGGGCTCTACCGCCGCAACTACGGAACCGAAAACAATCAGCAGGCGCCCCTCATCGTTCCCTTCTTTCTCTCGAGCTCGGGGTACGGGCTCTTCGTCAACAGCACATTCCCAAATACTTTCTCCTTCGGGAAGGATAGTCTTTACGAATTCACGCTCGAGGGGAATGCGCGGATGGATTATTTTTTCCTGGCGGGACCCGAGTTCAGCAGTATCATCGACCGGTACACACAGCTGACCGGGCGGCCGCGGCTTCCGCCTCTTGCTATGCTCGGACTCGGCCTTTCGGACAAAGCGAACGACGAGCTCTCCTCCGCTCCGTCGGACGAGCGTTGGTGGAAACAGAAAGTGACCGACCACCGGAATGCGGGATTCCCGCTCGACCATGTGATCAACGACAACCGGTGGAGGGCCGGCGGCGGAATGCGCTGCATTTCATACTTCGAGTGGGATACAACCCGTTTTCCCGACCCCCGTGCGTACGAGCAGTGGCTGAAGTCGAACGGCCTCGTCTCCACGATCGACTTCAACCGCTGCATCGCCAAGGCGAGCGAGCGGTGGAGTCCTTCTTTCAACATCCCGGTCACCGACAGCATCGAATTCGGCGACAGCGCTCCCGATTTCACGCGGAGCGACGTGCGCGAATGGTTCTGGCATCTTCATTGGAGAAAATCACTCAGTCCGAAACTGGGTTATCCGGGGGATGCTCTCTGGATCGATGAATTCGACCAGTTATGGAAGGCGCCCGCGTCGATGGTGCTTGGCAACGGGCGAACATGGATGGAAATGAAGAATTACTGGTTCTTCCTCATCGCGAAATCGCTGGTGCAGGAAGGATGGGACCGAACACTGGCACCCGAACGGCGGCCGTTCGTCTGGGTGCGGGGCATGACCGCGGGAGCACAGAGGTATGCGACGCTCTGGAGCGGCGACATCGTCCCGACGTATGAGGAGATGAAAGGACAGGTCCGCGGTATGCAGCTCGCCGGCCTTTCCGGATTTCCTTTCTGGGGCCACGACGCCGGTGGCTATGCAGAATGGGGCAAGAGGAAGGGACCGAACGACACGCTCTACCGGGATTGGTCGATGGCATTCGGCAGCTTCTCGCCGTTCTGGAAACCTCACGGCATGGGACAGCCGCGCTGGCCCCTCGACCGGTCGGCCGATGCGCAGCGGGATGCAAAAAAATATTCCACGCTCCGTTACGAACTCATGCCTTATACGTACACGTTCGCCCACGAGGCTGCCAGAACAGGGATGCCGATCGCGAGGGCGATGGTCATCGAACACCAGAACGATCCCGAGGCATGGAGCCACGACCTAGAATATATGTGGGGGAGCGATCTTCTTGTAGCACCTCGCTGCAGCGACGACGGCACCGTCACCGTTTGGCTTCCCGAAGGATTGTGGTACGACTTTTGGAGCGATTCTCTGATAAGCGGCGGCCGCGAGATCCGCTGCAACGCGCCGATCGGATCGCTCCCGCTTTTCGTGAAGGCGGGTTCGGTGATTCCAATGGCCCCCTTTGCGCTCAGCACCGCCTTCATCAAAAAGGATCAACTTTTCCTGCGTGTCTACGTCGGGAAAGACGGTGAGTTTACCCTCGTCGATGACGACGGCATTTCAGAATCGTACCGCACACAAGGAGAAATACAGACAACCAAAATTGTTTTTGTTCAATCGATCATGACGTTGAGCATCGGAGCGAGCACGGGAAAGTACGGGAACGCGCCGACGCAACGGAAGTACCACGTTGAATTTCATGGGCTCTCTCACCCGATATGGATAAATATTAACGGCAAGCAGCTCAAGTTTGTATCGTCCGAGGCAGAGGCGGCTATTTCTGACGGCGGCATCTTGTGGAATAAGGAAAAGAAGTGCCTCTCAGTGTTCACGAATGAAATGCCTGTCAACCAAAATATTCTGATACAGGGAGTGAAAGACCTCGGTCATGATGGTCAGTGAAAACCAATAAGGACCGTTCTTCCGTGGCTCAAGTTCTTCAACGCCCGGGATTAGAAGGGCATTATGTCGTTTTGTAATTTCTACATTTTTCAAATTTTCTCGAATCTGTAGAGAAAATTATCTACCAAATTTTCCTTCCATTCGATTTTCCTCAATAGAAGCGGGAGAGAAAAGAAGACCCGCAGAATCTCAATAGCTCTCCCCTCTTCCTGTAATATTTACAAAATCATTGAAATTAGCCGAATAATCGGACTTTTCTCCAGCTATAACGGCCCTGTTGTCTATTCCCATAAACCATTATTGAATAATAATTTAGGGCAGGTTTTGGCGTTCGGCAAGTCCTGGACTTCCCTTTGCAATTCTTCCAATCAGAACTCAAGGAGAATGCAAAGTGAAGACAGCGAAAAGAGACTTAAGACGGACAAAGAGGGCGGTCTTCTCTCTTCTTTTCATCATCTCCGCTTCCTACGGCCAGACGTTCGACCTTCTCTCTGCAAAACCCGCGGACAAACTAGCTCAAAGCAAATTCTTCGCGATCGACAGCAACAAAGTTCTCAACGAATACAACATGTTCGCTTTCAGTGCGCCGGTCAGCCGGATCTACGACTCGGTTTTTGACATCGCCGGAATTACCGCCGCGGTCTCTGCAGTGAACAGCAACACAGCGAACACAGCCAAAGATTTTTCGCTCGATCAAAACTATCCGAATCCTTTCAACCCATCGACGACGATCCGCTTCAATGTTGGAAAGAGAGCGAAAGTTTCCGTAGTATTGTTCGACGTCACCGGCAAGGAAGTAACGACGCTTGTGAACGACAACAAAGAGCCGGGAAGCTACAGCGTGCGATGGAACGGAACGTCGGCAGCGTCCGGAACTTACTTCTGCCGGATGATCGCGACGGGCGACAACGGAAGCACAACGGTGGAGACGAAAAAAATGGCCCTTCTCAAATGAGACTGCGAACGACATCCGGTGCGACGATAATATTCTTCCTTTCCATCGTCTCTGTTTACCCTACGCCGGGGCAAAACCTCATTGTAAAAAAATTCGGTGCGAAGGACAGTCTTCTGAAATTTTCCCCGACCACATCGGTTCGGCAGGTCATCCAGGGGGGGAAAGTCCTCTCGACCATGAGCGTGGATGAAAGCCAGGCCGTCAACGTCATCGTTGAGCTTGCAGCACCGGTGATATTTCATACTCAGGGAACGACGGTCAGCAACAGGAACGCCGCGGCGCAACAAAGAGCGGCATTTGTAAACAGGCTCGTTTCGGTTTCTCCTGCTGCAAAGCTAACACGGCAATTCTCACAAGTGCTGAACGGAGCATCCCTCAGCATTCCCCGTTCCGACATCGGCCGTCTCGCTTCGCTCTCAGAGGTTCGCAAAGTTTACGAGGATAAAAAAGTCACTGCTTTTGGAACGCCATCTTCGGCAGCGTTCCGCCCAAACACAGCGCAGTCGGATGCCTCGATGACGGGGGGAAAAAAGATACGGGTCGGCGTTATCGATACCGGGGTCGATTATCTTCATGAGGCATTGGGTGGAGGCCTCGGGCCTGGATTCAAAGTTGCCGGAGGCTATGATTTTGTGAACGGCAAATCGGATCCCATGGACGACAACGGCCACGGAACACACGTCGCCGGGATCATCGCGGGAAATTCCGCCGCGTTAAAGAGCATGGCCCCGGACGTAAATCTCTTCGCCTATAAAGTGCTCGATGCATCGGGCAATGGAAACACATCGACCGTCATCGCCGGCATCGAGCAGGCAATGACCGACAGCGTCGATGTTATCAACCTCAGTCTCGGAACATCTGACGGCGATCCCGACGATATTCTCTCGGAGGCGGTGGACCGGGCCGTTGAAGCCGGCATTGTGGTTGTTGTGGCCGCCGGAAACGACGGCGATTACGGGACTATCTCTTCCCCGGGAGCAGCACGCGAAGCGTTGACCGTCGGGGCGATCGACTCGCTTCAGGCCGTTGCTTCATTCAGCTCGAAAGGGCCTTCAAACAAGATTTACGGCATCAAACCGGACGTCGTTGCTCCCGGAGTGAACATTCTTTCAGCAAAGATGGGGGGAGGATACATCACCATGAGCGGAACATCAATGGCGACCCCCTACGTTTCTGCGGCGGCAGCAAATCTCCGGCAGATCCACCCGGATTGGACGGCGTTCGAAATACGTGATGCGCTGATTGCAACGGCCAGGGACCTGAATTCACCCGTGTTCTCAGAGGGGAGGGGAAAAGTGGATACGGCAAGGACCGGCGCTGTCCAATCGGTTGCGACTCCTGCAACCCTAAGTTTTGGTTTTGATAATTCCTCCGCCTCTGTGTGGACAAAAACGGATACCGTAACGTTGACGAACGTATCACCATCCACAAAAAGCTACACGCTGAAAGCCATCCCGGCGGCAGCCGGTATCGATGTTCGGTGTTCCCCTTCGATAATAACGATCGGCCAGAACGAATCGGGGAGCGTTCTGATCAGCGCCAGCGTGAACAACCCGTCGCTCCCCGACAACACGGCATTGCCGCAAGGATACGGCGGAAACATTCTAGCCGTATCGAGCAGCGACACGGTCGTTATTCCGTTCGTCTTCTTTAAGGGGAATGTTTTTCAGATTTCGTTCAGCGAAACTCCGTTCCAGGTGGTCATCCACGACCATAAGTCCAATGCATTTTACTTTAACCCCGTCAATTCATTCCTGACCGCTATCGTTCCGGCCGGCACGTATGATATCGTCACGTCGTTTTCAGGCTCGGCCTGTGTGGTGAAAGAGAATCTCAGCACTCAGGACAATCTCGAGGTCTCAGTCGCCAGAAGCGAAGCCGATCATGCCATCACCATCTCCCCGGTCGATGAGAATGGCGACGCTCTCGTTCCGGCCGGAACGAGTTCTTCCTGCAGTTATATTGAAGCGCTGATGCATACTTCCTCGGGAATCAGCGAGGTGGTGCTGGGAGGGGGAAAAATTCAGACGGCTTCACTGGTGCAGGAATTGTATTTCTCGGATGTGAGCAGCAATTACTCCTTCGGGTATACGATCAACGTCCAGTACGGGAACCTGAAATCGTACACCTTCGACGTCGAACTCGACTCCGGCATTACCACGTCGCAGAACATACAATTCACCGCATCCGACCTGAAGAAAGTCGATTTCAAGTATGAGATCGATTCCAGCGTCACAAAAGTCTTCCCGATCACCTGGTCGACGTTCGTCCAGCAAAACAATGTCGTCGCGGTGACCTTCTATGACGGCGCTGATGCCCCCCTGCTCTCCCCGTTCATTCAAACCGGATATTACACCAAAAGAACGACCTCGTCGTTTCCCATTTTCCATTTCAGGGAAGCGTACAAGTACTGAGCGCCGTTGGAGGGGGAATAATTTAGGATGGGAGAGAAAGAAACGGTTGCTATTGCTTCGTAATATTGTACTGCTGGATTTTTGTATACAGTGTCTTCAAGCTGATCCCCAAAATTTTTGCCGCAAGATTTTTATCCCAACTTGTATGACGAAGAACTCCCGCGATGTGGTCGTGCTCCAACTCCCGCAGGGGAATGGCCGTGCCGACCTTTCCCTGCCCCGCCTCCGTCCCGGTGTTCCGGGGAAGCGCCAGGTCCTTTGGACGAATATATTCGTCCGTTGAAAGAATCGCCGCCCGCTCCAAGATATTTTCCAGCTCGCGCACGTTTCCCGGCCACTGGTATTCGATCAACGCCTGGATCGTCTCTGGATGGAGTTTTTTGGGAACGCGGGTTTTTAATTTATGGGCGACGATGTTTTCCGCGATCAGCGGAATGTCTTCGCGTCTCTCGCGCAGCGGAGGAATGGAAAGGGTGATAACGTTGATACGGTAGAGCAGGTCTTCGCGGAACCGTCCCTCTTTCACGTCGTCGAGGAGGTGCCGGTTTGTTGCAGAAATGATCCGGACGTCTGACTTCAATACTTTGTTCCCGCCGACCCGGCGGAATTCTCCGGTCTGAATGAAGCGGAGGAGCTTCGGTTGGAAGACCGGGCTGATCTCGCCGATTTCATCCAAAAAAAGTGTCCCCCCGTTCGCGAGTTCGACCAGCCCCTGGCGCATTGCGTGCGCGTCGGTGAATGCCCCTTTTTCATGCCCAAACAGCTCGCTTTCGATGAGCGTGTCGGGAATAGAGGCGCAGTTGAGGGCGACGAACGGCTTGTCCGAGCGGGGACTGTTCTTGAACAAAAAGTTCGCGAACAGTTCTTTGCCGGTTCCGCTCGCCCCTTCGATGAGGACCGTGGAGTCGGTCGGCGCCACCTTCCCCGCAAGCTCGAGCGCTTTGATGAACGCCGGACTTTGTCCGATGAGGCTGGACGACGACGCAAGACGAGCCAACTCCGATTTCATCACTTTGTTTTCGATCAGGAGGTGACGCCGCTCCAACGCACGGACGATCAGCGCGATCAACTCGTCGGCGGAGTACGGTTTTGTGAGATAGTGGGACGCCCCCAATTTCATGCACTCGACCGCGATGCGGACATCGTCCACGCCGGTGAGCATGATCACCTGCGTATCGACAAAGTTCTCCTTGATGAAATGAAGGACTTCGATGCCGTCGACGTTCGGCATCTTGACGTCGAGGAGGACCAAATCGAATTGAGAAGTCTGGACGGCATTGATGGCCTCAACGCCGTTGGATGCGGTCTGCGACGAGTATCCTTGCGACTCAAGGATCGTGCTCAGCATCTCGCGGAAACCTTGTTCATCGTCAACAACAAGGATCGATGCCGCAGTTTTTTGTTTTCCCATGAGCTAAAAGTTGGGTTTTCTCGCCGGCGCGTTTACTCTTGATGGTCCGGGGATCAATCGTAACGGCCGGAATAAAAAAGCAGGAGCGCCCCTGGCGTGATGCCTACGCTTTGATCACCTTGTTCACCGCAGCGATCAACTGGTCCATCATGATCGGTTTCTCGAGGTAGACGACGTTCGGATCCGAGTCCCATGCCCCGGCTTGCTGTGCCGCGCCGGTGACAAAGATCAACGGGATATCCGCGGTGACCGGATCGTCGTGCAGAAGCTCGTACAGCATGAAGCCGTTGACGTTTTCCATCATGACATCGCTGATGACGAGGTCGGGCTTTTTCTCCTTCACAAGGTCGAGCGCGATGGACCCATCCTCGGCTTCGATGACATTGTATCCTTCTTTGCTGAGGATGATAGTCGCCAATTTTCGCATATCGGGATCGTCATCAACGATCAGAATCGTCTTCATTTTCTTCTCCAATAGTGACATCGGGGCACAGGCGGTCGGCACCGCCGGCCTGTGCCCGATCGGCCCAGTCCTACGGTTTCTTGAACGGCGGCACCGGCGGAAACTTGAACGGATTTTCCGTCGCTCTTTTTAATGCTTCCTCGATCGCCTTTTCCAGCTGCGGGTCTTTTCCCGCCATGACGCTCCCGGGATCGTTATCGACCCGGATGTCGGGATCCCCGCCATGATTTTCGATCAGCCATTCGCCCCCCTGGCCGTAAAACCCGGTGTTCGATTGTTCGACCTGCCCGTTGTCGATCGTCAGCTGGGTGTTCTGAATCCCAACCAATCCGCCCCACGAGGTGACGCCGATGATCGGTCCAAGTTTTCTTGCCCTGAAATCTTCAAGGAAGGCTTCGCCGTCGGATCCGTTGTCTTCGTTCGACACGACAACGTAATTACCGACCGACGCGCTTCCCGGATAACGGAGCGGAACCATGCCGTGCAACGCGCTCTGGGCGGTGACTTTTCTTTCAAGCTTATCGATCAGAAAATATTCGGTCCATCCGCCGCTGTTCCGCCGGACGTCAATAATGATCGCATCCTTATAGCGGAAAGCGCGCCAGAATTTATCGAACTCGCCGATGCCGCCGGCTCCCATGGCGTTGATGTGCATGTAACCGACCTTGCCGTTCGTTTCCTTCGACACTTTGTCAATATTGTTGGCAAGCCACCGGGCATAGCGAAGGGTGTTGTCGTTGTGGATCGGCTCAACTTCGTAGACCTTGGAACCCTGCATCGACGGTTTTGAATTGACCGTGATGCTGACCTTTTCGCCGCTGCTCACCTGCAGATATTTATTGTAATCGTCCGGAACTTTGAGTTCGTTTCCGTTGATCGCCAGCAGATAATAGCCTTCGTGAATGTCGAAATCGGGGCGGGCAAGCGGGGCGCTGATGCTCGAATTATATGCGGTAGGGCCGTAGATCTTGTCGAACTTGTAATACCCTGCCTTCTTATCGGCAACAAGGTCCGCACCCAGCCAGCCCGTAAAGAGAACGGGGGACGGAGGCGTCACCGAGCCGGCGTCACCGCCGCCGATGTAGGTGTGCGAAACGCAAAGCTCACCCACCATTTGCTGCATCACCCAATTCAACTCTTCGCGCGAACTGATGGAAGGAATGTATGCCCGGTACTTATCGCCGATCGCCTTCCAATCGTGGCCGTACATATTCGGGTCATAGAAGAAATCGCGGTACCACCTCCAGCAATCGTTGAAGATCTGCGTCCACTCCTGCTGATAATCGACGGTGTAGACCATTTTGCTCAGGCTGACCTTTGAACCGGCGCTCGCGGAGGAGAATGCCTTGTCGAACGATGTGACATAAACATCCTTCTCCTTGCCGATGATCATTTGTTCGCCGTTCGCCGACAGGTCGAAATCGCTGACCTTGTCTCCGAGCACCGCGTCCTTTTTGGCGGTCATGTCGTACATCATGAGCTGCCATTTCGTTGCCCCTTTCGGCGTGAAGATCTCTTCATACTCATCCTCGGTAAACCGGTCGATCGCGCACCATGCCACTTTTCCTTTTCCCGCTTTCAGGTAGAAATAATTTCCTGCTGGAACGGGAAGCTGGTATGTCCGCTTCTGCAGGCCGTCAACGTCGATCTCCGTGCCGCCGGTTTCCTTCTTTTTGGCGTCGCTCCCCTCCGATTCGACGAACGGCGGCTTCTCGCCGTTCTTCAGCTGGACAGCCATCACTGTCTGCGGCGTGCGGATCGTGTGGTTATCCTCGTAAAAATCCATATCGATATCGAAATTCCGGCTCGAAATAAAATACAGATAATCGCCGTTCTGGTCGAAGCATGGATAAAGGTTGTCGTAGAAATCGTCGGTGACGGGATACCGTTTTCCCTGTTCAAGGTTGTAGATAAAGATCTGGCTGTTGCGGTTGTACTGCACGAGGCTGTAGCAGACCCATTTGCTGTCCGGAGACCAGTTGTAGTCGCTCACCTCCCAGTAGAACTCGTCGTTTTTCAACTGGTTCGATTCATCGACCTTCGTCAGCTCCTTTGTGGCAACGTCGAGAACGAAGATCGCAAAGTCTTTATTGCCGAAAAGGATCTTTTTCCCGTCCGGGGACCATTTGCAATGGTAGATCGTCCGGTCGATCGCCGTCGTCAACTGCGTCCACGGTCCCCCCGTGACGCTTTGTGTGTACAGCTGATATTCACCGCTCTTATCGGAAAAGAATGCGACCGTTTTTCCGTCAGGCGAGATCTGAGGATATTTTTCGCGCGTGCCGGGAGAGTTGGAAAGATTCTTCGTCTCCCCCTTCTCGACCGGAACGATGAAGAGATCGCCGCGCGCTTCGACGGCGATCTTCTTTCCGTCGTTGGCCACGTTCACGCTGTGCACGTAGTCTTTCGGGTTGATCTGTTTGGACCGGAGCGCCCAGCGGTCGGACGCACAGTCGACCGGGATTTTCTTCACTTCCCCCTTCGCAATGTTGAGGAGATGAAGGAATCCATCATGCACAAAGACGATCGACTGGCCGTCGGTGGAGGGCATCATCACGTCAACATCGCTGAAGGAAGTGACCTCGTCAACTTTCTTTGTCGACAGATCTTCTTTGTAAATATTCGACACGCCGTTGGTCCGGTCGGAAACAAAATACATCGCATCGCCGACCCACATCGGATAGCAATTCTTACCGACGTAATCTGTGACCGGAGTGAACGCCGCCGTGGTAAAGTCATACATCCAGATATCGGGATATTGCCCGCCTTTATACCGCTTCCAGTAGTTTTCTTCGCTTCCCCTTCGCTGGTACACCATTTTCTTGCCGTCGGCAGAGAAGCTGCAAAGGCGCCCTCTGTCGATCGGGAAACGCTCCGGCGCAGAGCCGTTCTTATTGACGAAATAGAGTTTCGGATCCCGGCCGATAAAATTCTCGGCATACGAACGGTAAACGATCCGCTCGCCGTCGGGAGTCCAGCAGACCACCTGTGCGCCGCCGGATTGGTATGTCACGCGCACCGGTTCGCCCCCGTCGGAAGGAATGACATAGACATTCTGCGAGCCGTCATAGCTTGCGGTAAACGCGATCCATTTTCCGTCGGGTGAAAATTTTGCATAATATTCCGATCCCGGCGCGCTCGTGATACGGCGCGCGGCGCCGCCGCTCGTCGCCGCAAGCCAGAGGTCCCCTTCGTAGGTGAACACGATCTTATCTTTATAGATGTCGGGGTATCTCATGAAGCGGGATTCGGTTCCCGCGGCTGCGCTTTCCCAAACAATACCGATGAACGTAAGAACAGTCAGAAGTTGTTTCATAATATATCCTTGCGAAGATGTTCCGAAGCGGCAATTCACGAAATTAGTGATTCAGAAACGGAATCGAGCAATATGCGATTCCGAACGGTGAATTGCTACATAGCGAAATATTCTCTCAATTTCAAGTCATGTGGAACCCCTTCCACACTTTTCTCTGCAAAATTTTGTCCCCCTTATCGCGTCGAAGCGGAATTTTGTTCCGTAAAATCCGGTTATAACGCGAAAAGGGGGAGGAATAATTTCCTGAACGGTCGTTTCGCCGCAGCTTTCCAATCCCTTGAACATGGACCATACGCTCACAGCGCTTCAACAGGATGTTTTGCGGACGTTTGCGTACTTCGACGTGTTCTCATACCCGCTTTCCAGGCATCAGGTATACAAATTTCTTCCGCACAACTCCGTGACTCAGCAAACGCTCGAGGAGACGCTGCGCTCACTTGAGGCACATGGCGTGCTGAAATCCAAAAACGGCTATTACTTTTTTTCGGACCGGACCCCCGAGATCGTGAGATCGCGGATCGAGAACGAGCGCCGCGCTTCAACGATGCTGAAGCGCGCTCGGTGGATCTCGTTCTTGTTGAAACAAATCCCGTTTGTACGTGCAGTGTTCATTACGGGATCGCTGTCGAAAAATGTCGCACATCCATCGAGCGATGTCGACTTCATGATCGTGACGGCTCCGAACCGGCTATGGATCCCGAAAATGATCCTGACGGCCGTGCGACGGATATTTCTTTTTAACTCGGTCAAATATTTCTGCTTCAACCTCTTCGTAACGGAAAACGGTTTATTGTTCTCCGAGCAGGACATGTTCAATGCCGTTGAGATCGCAACGACGAGAGTTCTCTGGAACGAAGATGCATATCGCCGTTTTCAGTCGGTCAACGCATGGACCGGCCGTTACCTTCCCAACTGGCACAACGGAGATTCTCCTGTTCGGTCGATCTCCGGTGCGCCTTCTATCTGCCAGCGGGCGCTTGAAGTTGTGCTGGATGTTTTCCCCCTCACCGCAATCGATGATTTTCTGATGAAGACCGCACGGCATTACTGGAGGAGGAGAAACAGGCACCTCGACGAAGGCAAATTCGAGTCCCTTTTCCAATGCTCCCCGCATATTTCATCGGTCTGGTATGACGATCATAAATCCCGTATCTTGAATGCCTTTCAACGGCGTCTCAAGCAATGTGGCGTTGAGCAGGCGGAATGATGGACGTACTCCTCACTCATTCGTATTTCATCCGCTTCGACCCGAAGCAGGCCAAAGCGATGATGCCGTATCCGCCGTTGGGCACGCTGTACGCCGCGCGGTACTTGGAACAACGTGAGTTCTCCGTCGCATTATTCGACACGATGCTGGCGAGATCGGAGAACGAGCTCCGCACGGCGCTTCGGCAAGACCGTCCTGCCGTCGTCGCGATCTACGACGACGATTTTAATTATTTGAACAAGATGTGTTTGAGCAGGATGCGGGAGGCGGCATTCTCAATGACTGCAATTGCAAAGGAGCACGGCGCGTTCGTTGTCGTTCACGGCTCCGACGCCACCGACCACGCTGAAGAATACCTCCGGCACCATGCCGATGTTGTCATCATCGGCGAAGGGGAACAGACGCTTGCAGAACTTTGTCACCACGTTATCCGGAACCGAACTACCGGCCTCGGCGATATTGACGGCATAGCATTTAGAGAGGACGGCATCGTCCGCCGCACCCGCCGGCGACAACCCGTCAAAAACCTCGACGAGCTTCCCATGCCGGCGTGGCACTTGCTCGACGCATCATCCTACGAACGGGCCTGGCGAAAACACCATGGATATTTTTCCATCAACGTCGTAACGACGCGCGGCTGCCCCTATCATTGCAACTGGTGCGCTAAACCGATCTACGGACAGGTCTACAATTCCCGTTCCCCCGAGAACGTCGTCGAAGAGATCAAGCTGCTCCAACGAACGATTCATCCCGACCACATTTGGTTTGCGGACGACATTTTCGGCCTGAAGCCCGGATGGGTCGAGAAGTTTGCCGATCTGATGGAGAGAGAGAAGATCAGCGTCAGATTTAAGATCCAGTCGCGGGCCGACCTGCTGCTGGAGAACAAAACGGTCGAGGCGCTGGCCCGTGCCGGTTGTACTGAGGTCTGGATCGGGGCTGAGTCCGGTTCGCAGAAAATTCTGGACTCGATGGAAAAAGGGACGACGGTCGGGCAGATTTACGAGGCACGAACACTCCTGAAAAGATCCGGCATCCGGACCTCATTTTTTTTGCAATTTGGATATCCGGGGGAAGAAAAGAAAGACATCGAAGCAACGCTCCGAATGGTAAAGGATCTCATGCCGGACGATCTGGGAATCTCTGTCTCGTATCCTTTGCCGGGAACAAAATTTTATGAACAGGTCAGCGCTGATTTTCGCGGGAAGACGAACTGGGTGGATTCGGACGACCTTGCGATGATGTTCCGCGGGACATATTCGCCGGCGTATTACAGAAAACTCCATCGGTACGTCCATAAGATCTACCGCTTCAGAAAGGGACTCCAGCTTGTCGCGGATCTTTTTGCCGGGAGAATATCCTTCGAACGGAAAAAACTCAGAACGTTGTTCTCGATCGGATATTTCGCGCCGGCCGCCCTTCTGGATAAATGCCAACTCTATTATCTCGCACGGGAATGACGTCCGACGTTTCCACTCTTCCATCGGTCAATGGTGAGGATGCCCGCCGTGCATTCTCTGCACAAGCCCCCTTTTTTGACTCCAACGAAAAAGCGAACCTGATCCTTCAATGGATGCGAAGCCAGGTCTATCGGCACGTTGAAGAATTTCTTCACCCCGGGGAGAGCATTTTTGAATTGAACGCCGGGACCGGCACCGACGCGGTGTACTTCGCGCGAAAGGGGCATCAGGTGTTTGCCGTTGATAACGCGGACGGAATGCTCGTTGAACTGGAAAAAAAGGTGCGAAGATTCCGTCTCGAAGAAAAGATCAGCTTTAAGAATTGCTCGTTCACAGAGCTGGCGAATCTTCCCGACCGGCATTTCAACCATGTCTTCTCGAATTTCGGAGGACTCAACTGCATCGACGATTTGCGGAGGGTGACCTCACAACTCCCCCGGTTCTTGACGCAAGGCGGGACGGTGACCTTTGTGATCATGCCGCATATTTGCCCATGGGAATTGCTGCATTGTTTCACAGGGAATCCGAGGCTTGCGTTCAGACGTCTTTCAAGAAACGGAACACTCGCTTCGGTTGAAGGGCACAAGTTTTTGACGTACTATTTTTCTCCTCGTGATGTAATTCGGAGCTTCGACAAACGATTTACGCTCGCAAAGCTTCGCGGGTTGGCGACGTTTTCACCCCCGCCGTATATGTCGGACCTTGCGAATCGGCATGCGAAACTTTACAGGGTATTGACGCGGCTGGATGAACGGTTTTCGGCGTTTCCCCCGCTGAATAGATGGGCCGATCATGTTATTATTACGATGAGGTATTCGGCGTGATGCTTCTTGCCGAAAGAGAATCCTTTTTTATAGGAACAAACTGAAGAATTGAAAAGCAATGCTGCAGCCTCCAGTCGTTTTCCTCATTTTTATTTTCGCCGGTCTTCTTTTGTATTCGATTCATACGAAGCTTCACCGCTTGAAGAACCGGATCGGCCTCGACAAGAGCCACCATGCCCGCTTGCTTGAATTGGCCGAGTTGTCCCTCTGTTCATCAGATGTGCCGGTGGGGGCACTTCTGATCTATAATGGAGAAATAATCGGGGAAGGATATAACACGGTGCTGCGGCACCGAAAGGCCGGCGAGCATGCTGAAGTGAACGCTATTTCCAGCGCGATCGAGCATCTCGGAATGGAGACCTTTTCTGCCCTCGACCGCCGGCATCTGATCCTCGTATCGACATTTGAGCCTTGTTTGATGTGCGCGGGGGCATTCGTCAACTATAACATCCAGTATGTTTATTTTATGAAGGAAAAAGATCTCGCGTTCACTGCAAGGGAAGAGGCTCTTCTTATCCGTTATTTGTTCAGGCGAAAGCAAATCAAGAATAACAACGAGCAGGAATCACTCTTCGAAAGGCACCCCGGCTATAAACCCAAAGGAAAGTAAAAAACGCTACCCCTTTTCCTGAAACAGTTCTTGATATGTTTTCTCGTATTCGGCACGGGTCCAATCCATTGAAAATCTCTCTGCACGCGAACGATTCTTTATCTGCATCTCACGAACGACCTCCGGTTGATGAAGAATTTGTTCGATCTTTTTTGCCAGCCCGTCAACATCCCCCGGCATCACAACAAGCGCGTCATCCCCTGCATCGGCAAGCAATCCGACTTTCGTGCCGGCAACAATAACGCCGGAGGCAAAGGCCTCCATCACAACAACGGCCTCCCCTTCATACAACGATGTCAGCAGCAGTATATCGGTCCTTTGCAGTATGGACGGAATTTGTTCATGCGGAATTTTCCCCTTCCATTCGATTTGGTCATTCACGCCGAGCGAACGGCCATATTCCTTCACTTTTCCTTGCAAGAGATCTGAACCGACAATGGTGAGCTTACAACTGAATTTTGCGGAGAGAAGTGAAAAGGTCTTTATCAACGTAAATGGGTCTTTGACCTCATTGAGATTTCCGAGATAGGCAAAATTGACCGGGTCGGAAAGTACTTTCGGGTGAAAACCAAATTTGACAGTATCGACGCCGAACGGGATAACAGAAAGATGTTTCCAACCAATATTGCTTGCTCCCATTCTATCTTTCTGAAATCGGGTAAGGGTGACAACCAGATCGGCGTGACTCAAGCACCATCGAATGATTCTGTTATTAATAAATCCCCTCATGCCGCCGTAACGGATTGACGGCAGGTAAACGATATCCCCACCGGGCACGCTGACAGCGCTTTTGACCCGTAGCAACTTCCCCGCCGCGACGGCGACAATTCCCTGATTGGCGACCCAAAAACCATGGATAATATCAAAACTGTTTCGACGATGATCCTTCCGCAAACGCCAGAGGAAATAAACGGATTTAAGCAAGCCATGCTTTGCTGCGATCAGCGGGGGAAAAGAAACATGGCACCCCTGCAACGTGGGATGGATCGAAAGCCGGCTGAACGAATAGAGATGAATATCATATCTCTTGGCGAGATGGGAAATCAGTTCGAGGAGGGACGGGATGTAATCCTCGTTTCCAATTCCCCCCGGCACGAGCAATGCGATGCGAAGTTTATTCTCCACTGCGGCGTTTGTTCTCCAATAATTTTTTGGCCGTCTCAACGACAACATCCGCTGAATAGCGCGTCAGACAGTGAATATCCCCAAACCGGCACGCTGCTTGAAGACATTCTCCGCATTCGAGATCAGATGAGTTCAGGCATACCGACCATTTCCCTAACGGCCCCGACCATGCACTTCGTGTCGACCCAAACAGGGCAACGACGGGGACCTGTGCCACCCATGCCATATGCATGAGGCCCGAATCCTCCGAAACGACAAGCTCGGCTTGTTGCACTATCGCGAAAGCTTCTGAGGTGAGAGTTCTTCCCGCAAGATTTATCAATCTAGCGCCGAGGGTCTTTTCCAGGTAACCGGCTTTATTGAGAATTTGTTCGGTTCCCAAGGTCGCGAATTGCGCGTCCGCGTCGACATGCGCGATCCATTTCTCTGCAAATTCAACGTAACGTTCCAGCGGCCAGTTTCGCGTGGGGAAACTTCCCGCAGGGTTCAGAACAACGATCCTTTTCTTTTCAACACGTAGCGCGGCGGCGCTTCGAACGCCCTCCTTCAAAGCGAGCAAAGGGAGATGTTCCTGGATCGGTTGGTGAAGAAGTGCATTGATCGCACTGCTCGTTCGTTCGCCGGCGGGCTTCAATGAAAATCTGTCGAACTCCGAAAAACTTTCCGGGTGGAGCAATCGTCTGATCATCCTGCTGAAACGGTTTCTTTGGAGGTCGATCACAACATCGTACCGTTCTTTTCGGAGTTGCGGAATGAGCCGCAGCGTATCCGCCGCTTGCAGGAGGCGATTCCTTCCCCCGCCAACGGCATGGACTGCATCGAAGGTCTTCAAGTTGCGGGGAAGGTCGCTGAACTCTTCGCGGGTAAGGAAATGCAGTTCCGCCGACGGCCAGTGAGAACGAAGAGACTGCAGGTACGGAAAAGTAATGACCGTGTCGCCGAATGCCTGAAGCCGGATGGCGAGAACTTTTTTAGGATGGGAGCTGCTTCGCCACGGAACAGCGCGAATCGATTCTTTTCGTTCCCTGGTCATTGTCACTGGCGGCATGAGTGCTGGCGTCGACGAATAAAATGGACGATCGACAAATCTTCTTCCGTACAACAAAAATGCGATACACTGTTCAATGTATCGCATTTCGGAAGAAAAATAAACTTGTGAAGAAGCTTTTAGCTCAGCTTAGAGTACTCGGACGCATCGGGCACTTGATAGACGCGCTGGATCGTCCATTTCACTCCTGTGTATTGCAGGATGGCGATCATCGTCACCTTGAACCCGTTGTACGTTCCTGTTGCGGTGATGCGCATCTGCGTCGCTGAAACGCCTGCAGGCCGGTCGCCGAGGTAGGTCACGCTTCCACCGTTGAAACTGACCGTGCTCGAAGGGAATGCCGCACCGGAGTCGCCGCCGACATCTCCTATGGCAAACTTAATTCCCGACGACGCAATTTGCCGCGCATCGTCATGGAAGGATTGCGACTGGGCGACGTTGTAGATCGCTTGGTCGGTCGATGTAAACAGCAACGTATACATCCCTATCATAACGTACGCGCCGAGACCGATGATGACCTTTGATGTTCCCACGAACTTCCTTTATTGTTTGGCTGCCTACATCGCAAAAACTTCGTCCGAAGCTTTGCCCTTTCGTTCCCTAACTGTATACAAGATAGACAATTGCCCCCGAAAAGCAATGGTGTAGATCACGTATTTATGAAACTACGGTGATAACAGGAGAATCCCCTAATTTGGCTCAAAAAGGGGAATTTGTTCCCCTTCCAACAGTGATTTGTCCCATAAAAGTTCCAGAAAAACCACTCCAAACCCCCTTTTTTAACGCTAGGAAGTCTGGCTCTTCAACAACCTGTATATCAGCGGCAGACCGAAAAAGAGAATGAAACTTGAGACGGAAAAGCCTCCGATCACAGCGATAGCGAGGGGCTGCTGCATTTGTGCGCCGGCTCCGATGCCGAGCGAGAGTGGAAGAAGCGCAAACACAGCCGCGAGCGTTGTCATCAAGATCGGCCGCACACGGACCGAAGCCGCGTGAACCAATGCCTCTTCGATCTCCATCCCTTGCGCCTGCAGAATTTTGAACTGGTGCAGGACGAAGATCGCGTTCTCCGCCACGATGCCGATGATCATGATGACGCCGACGAAGCTTGAAATGTTGAAGGTCACGCCGGTGATCCACAACGCAGCAAGCACTCCAAACAACGAAAGAACGTTCACGACAAAGATCGATAGCGGAACAGCGAACTCGCCGAACTCGAACAGCAGCACGATGAAGACCAGCATGAACGCCGCGATCGCTACGAGCAGCAGACCGCGAAACGATTCCTGCTGGGTCTGATAGACACCGCCGAACTCCATCGTCATTCCCCGCGGGAGATAAAATTCTCCGGCAAGTTTCGTCTTGATGGCGTCAACCGTGCTTCCGAGGTCGCGCTGTGAGATTCGGGCGGTCACTGCAATGAACTGTCTCAGCCGTTCGCGGTCGATCTCCGCCTGTCCCGCCGTCGTCCGGATCGCTGCGATCGTCGAGAGGGGAACAAAGACGCCATTTGGATTGATGAGACGCAGCTTCTTCAATTTGCCGATGTCGGTTCGATACGAATCAGGGAACCGCGTCCGAATCCCGATGAGTTTTTCACCCTTCTGGATCTTGCTCTCGCCCTCCCCCCTCATCATTGTCGTCAATTGGTCGCGCACATCATCCGGGTTGAACCCGGCGATCGCAGCCCGCGCCGGGTCCACATCGACGATCAACGACGGACCCGAAATGACGATGCCGTTAAAGGCGTCGACGACGCCGGGAACTTTTTCAATGATTTCTTTCACTTCCTGGGCTTTCTTCCGGAGAACGCCGGCGTCATCGCCGAAGATCTTGATCTCGACCGGGGACGGATTGTTTGTCAGATCGCCGATCACGTCCATCATGAGCTGCCCGAAGTCGACCTGAAGATTCGGCTGGGTCGCTTCTATCCTTCCGCGCACGTCGTCTATGACCTCTTCAATGCTGCGGGACCGATGCTGTTTCAGCTTGACGAGATAGTCGCCGTTGTTCACTTCCGTCAGAAAAAATCCGAGCTGCGTACCGGTTCTGCGGGAATATGATTCTACTTCGGGGACGGACATGATGATCTTTTCCACCTGCATCAGGATGCGATTGGTTTCATTGAGCGACGTCCCCGGGGGAGAGGTGTAATCCAGGACGAACGTTCCTTCGTCCATCTCCGGCATGAAGTCGCTTCCGATATTCTTGTAAAGAACGTACGTTGCAACGATCACTGCGAACGAAACGGGGATGATCCCCCATCGGTACCTCAGAAGAATGCGGAGCGTCCGCTCATACCACTGCATGAGCGGCGATGCATGGTGATGATGTTCTATCTCATGGCTGATTTCCGACCCCTTGATGAAGAACATCGAGAGGAGAGGCGCAAGGGTGATCGAAAACAGGAATGAGATCAGCATGGCGAAGACGATGGTGATCGAAAGAGAGGCAAAGAACGCCCCCGTCACTCCGCCGAGAAAAGCCAGGGGAATATGGATCACGATCGTGCTGGCCGTCGAACCGATGATGGCGGGCATCAATTGCTTCACCGAGGAGGAGGTGGTCTCGGCAAAGGACGCCCGCGTATCGCCCGAACGGGCATTCTGGGTGAAATGCGTGAAAATGTTTTCGATCACGACGATCGAGTCGTCGATGATCAAGCCGACCGCGGCCGCGATTCCGCCAAGGGTCATGATGTTGATCGTCAATCCGACCGAGGAAATGCAGGCGATCGTGCACGCGATCGTCGCCGGCACGACGAGCAGGATCACCAGGCTGATGCGCCAGCTCCGCAGGAAAAGAAAGATCACCACCATCGCAAGAACGACGCCGATCAGGATGCTGTCTCGCGTGCTCGAGATGGAGCTCATGATGAACCCCGCCTGGTCATAAAAATTCTCGAAGCGAACACCGGCCGGAAGATTGAGCTTCGCCACTTCGGCCGTAACGTCGTTTCCGATCTGCACGGTGCTTCCGGTCGGCTGTTTGATGATATTGATCAGGACCGCATCGTTGCCACGCGCCGTGGTGCGGATGTATTTATCCGCGACGGAGGCCTTGACCTCAGCAACGTCGGAGACCTTTATGGGTACGCCGTTCTGAACGGCCACCGTGACCCCTTTGATATCATCGATCGTTTTGAAAAGCCCCGAAACAAGCGACAGGTAGAGCTGATAGTTGTTGTCGACCAATCCCGTCGACGAAACGAAGTTCGTTTTTTGGATTGCGTCCGCCACCTGCCGGATATCGAGCTTGTACATCGCAAGCTTTTCAGGCGCAACGATCACGTGAAACTCGCGCGTGTCGCCGCCGGTGATCTCGACCTTTGCGACGCCCTTCACTTTCATCAACGCCGGTCTGATCTGATAGAGCGCAATATCGCGCAGCGCGACCAGGCTCAGCGAATCCGACGTCAGGCTGTATCCATGGATCGGGAATACCGAGACGCTCATTTGCTGCACCTGGATCGAGGCCGCGGACGGAAGCTCGTTCCTGATGTTTGCGATCCGCCCCTGCAGCAGCTGCAGCGTCTGCAGAACATTGGACCCCCAATTCAAGCCGATGGAAATTTCCGTCGAGCCGCGCCCCGTGATGGAGCGGACAATAGTAACTCCGGGAACCGACGTTGCGACCTCCTCGAGCGGCTTGGTCACTTCGACCATCATTCGCTCGGCAGGCTCTTCGCCGTTGTCCGCAAGGATGACGATGCGGGGAAAGGTAATGTCGGGAAAAAGGGAGATCGGCATGTCCTGCATCAAGGCGATGCCGGAGAGGACAAACACCGCGACGGTGAAGAGAACCGCTTTCGCATGGCGGCGGACGTATTCGAAAAGACCCATCGTTAATCCTGTCCGCCGACGGTGACGCGCGTGGAATCGGCGAGCGAATAATTCCCTTCCGTGATCACCGGCATCCCGGCGCGGATATTTCCGCCGACGACTTCGACGGAAGAATCAGTCTCCGTACCGACCGAAACCGGGATCGAGAGCGCGAGCGAGTCGGCAGTCATCGTCACGACGGAGTAGGAATTGTTTTCATCGTCGCGAAGGAGGGCGCTTTTGGGGACAAATAACGCATGATGCCTTATTCCTGTGACAATGGCTGCGGTGCCGATCATCTCGGTCCGAAGGTTGGAAGTTTCTTCCCCCTTCTCGCGAAGAAAACGGAGTCGAACTTTCACGGTCTGGCTTTGAATGTCGGACTGTGGATCAATGGCATCCACGATTGCATGGAATTTTTTTCCGGGAACTGATTGAAACTCAATTTCACTTTGTTGACCGATCTTGACAAACTGCATATCATGTACCGCCACATCGGCAATGAAGTCGATCGTCGAAAGATCGATGATCGTCAGCAATTCGCCGTTCTCGACAACGAGCTCTCCTTCGCTGGCGTTCCTGGCCGAGACGGCGCCGTCAAACCGGGCGGTAACGTTCACGCTGTTTTGCGTCGATTCGGCAAGCTTCAGAACTTTCCCCGCTTCAGTCCTGTCTTCCGGCGTTGATGCTGAGTTCATCATTCTTTCTGCCCCCATGATCGCGGCGTTCGACTCTTTCGACTGGATCACGGCAACGATGTCCCCCCGTTTCACTTCAGTCCCTTCATAAACCTTCATCGCAATGATTTTCCCGGCGATGGGCGAATATACCTTTTCTTTCCTGAGCGCATCTGTCTTCCCGAGAGCAGAGACAGAGAGGAGCGCATCGCGTTCAGCCACGTTGTCCATTTTGACGGCCACGACAGCCTTCGCCGCCTGTTCTCCCGCCTCTTCGCTGCTATGGCTGGACCTGCAGCCGATCATCGCTCCACCCACCGATAAAAGGATCAATGTCCCCCGAACAATTCCTGTTGATGCTCTTTCTCGTGCACGCATAGGCCTACTGAGTAAGAAGTTGTTCTAATCTGGCAGAGAGCAGTTGAATGTCCGCATTCGTCTGCAGCTCTGAAAGTTTGGTATCCGTCAGCATCTGCTGGGCTGAAAGAACTTCGATCGAAAGAGTTCCCCCTGCCGAGTATTTTGATCTTGTCAGGAAAAAATTCTCTTCCGCGGATTTTTCGTTCTCTTGCAATGAATGAACACGTTCACGCAATTTTATCATCTGCAGCCGGATCTGCTTTGCCTCCGATATCAGCGAACGGCGAAGAAGTTCGGATTGAAAATGAAGGTCGCTGACAGCCTTTTCTTTTTCCTGGACCCGGAGATCGGTCGCTCCCCAATTGAAGAATGGAATTTCGAAAACGATGCCGACGGAATATCCGAGGAGTCCGGCACGCTGGTCGTACGGCAGCTGGAGGTTGTCGATCGACGTAAGCAATCCGGCATCGCCGACAAGCGAAACCGTCGGCGCGAGTTCCTGCTGTGTCAGTTCAACGTCCAGCTGAGAATGCCGGATGGACAGGGCGGCGGCGGTCAGCTCGAGGTTCGTCAGTGAGTCGGAGGCAGCACCCAGCATCGAATCGACCGCAGCGCCGTTGTAATCGCTCAGCGAGCCAACTGCAACAAACCCGGTGTCGACAACCCCCCCGAGCAATTCGGCGAGCTCGTATTTCGCCAGCGACTGCGACTCAAGCGATTTTTCATACGCAATTTGAACGTTCGAGAGCTGCACTTTCGTCTTGAGCACATCCGTGTACGAGGCATTTCCTCCTCCGGTCAGCTGCTTTACTTTTTCGAAATAGTCGGAAAGCTGGGCGATGCTTTCCGACTCGAGGCGCATTTCCTCGCCGGAACGAAGAACTTCAATAAAGAGCTGCTTGACCGAATAACGCAGGTCCCGTTCCGCCATTCGATATTCTTTCGTTTTCAGGTCGATGTCGATGCCGAACTGATCTGCGCGAATGCCTCGAAGGCCTCCGTCATAGACCGATTGCCGCGCGACGATCTGACCGGAAAACTGCCCGCCGTTGGTGATTGCCGGGTCGTAGCCAAAATGATTTGACGACGGCGCATAAATTGCCGTTCCTTCGAATTCAAACTGCGGAAGCTTCGTCTTTGACAATTCTTCCTGCGACAACTTCGCCGATTGGAGGCCGTTCTCCGCTATGCGCAATTGGAGATTATGCCGACGAGCGATCTCAATTGCCTTATCGACGGTCAACGTGTCTGTTTGTGCAATCGCTGTGAAACTATTCACGGAGAAAATGAGAGTGGCCAAAAGGCAGGTATTACGCCGGATTTTTACCAGGATGTTTTGCTCAAGCATCGTTGTTTGCTCATGACATACGAATAGACACCGTATCGTCGGGTTTTATTTCATTCGTGCAACAATATACGGTGAATGCGCTTCCCTGTCAAAAAGTATTCGCCGGTGCGAGGTTATTAAATTGTTTCGTGATGGTTTTTTACACACTCCAGCTCAACCAAAATTGCAGAGGGATAGAGATCACTTTTGGATGGAACAGGGGGATGACATCTTACACCGCGGCAAACAATCCAAGCAGGGTATCGACGCAGTTTTCCATGCTGAACCGCCGAAGCGCATCTTCTCTTGCGGCGTAGCCAAGCGAATTTTTCAACGGCTCGTTGTCCAGTAATCTATTTATTGCCTCGGCAAGAACCGCTGAGTCGCGCGGTTCAACAAGAAGTCCCGTTTGTTGGTGCGTGATGATCTCCGGCGGTCCGCCGATATCGGTGGCAATGATCGGTTTTTTCATCGCCATCGCCTCGATCACCACAATGCCGAATGTTTCGCTGAACGAAGGAAGGACAAAAATATCCAGCGCAGCCATCAACCGCGGAACGTCGTCCGTGAACGGAAGAAATTTCACGGATTCGTCGGCATCAAGCGATCGGCAGAGCTTCTGCAAATACTCCTTATATCCCGGTTCGCCCGCCGTTTCGTCCCCGGCGATGAGAAGGAGCGTTTCTGGATGATGTTTCAGAACTTCGGGCATGGCGCGAAGAAGAACTTCCTGCCCCTTGCCCGGATCGAGGCGTCCGAGAACGCCGACGATCTTCCTGCTGTGCGGCAATCCAAAGAAGGAGCGGGCTTCCGATTGAGCGAATTGTGACGGCTCAAATCTCTCAAGATCGGTGCCGAGCGGAACAACTTTCACTTTGGCGCTTTTCATCGGTGTCGTCGCAAGCGCATTGTCCTTCATCGTGTTTGTCAGAGTGATCCAGAGCGACAAGCGCGAAAAAATCCACCGATGCCAGAGATCGCGCTTGTTGTGCCTCGAATCCATCTGCTGATAAAAAACAAGTTTGGGCGAGGGAAACAAATATGCTGCAAGTGCCGCAAGATGAATATCCTGCGACTGCATCATCACAACAAGGCCGATCTTGTGTTCCTTCAGGATGCCGGCAAGCTTGCGCGCGGCAAAGATATCTCCATACCTCCATCGCGGCATAAGCGTTGCCATCTTAATTCCCCATTCAACCGCGCGCTGCTCGAGCGGAGATGACGGCGGAACGATCACCATTGCATGAATTCCCCGGGAATTGATTCCCTTCACGAGGCGGAGTGTAGATAGTTCAAGCCCTCCCAGCGCACGGGAAAAACAGACGAAGGCTATACGTTGAGAGGAACGAGGCGGATTCATAGAAGAAACGAGCTGACTCTCGTTGGCGAACAATAATTTTGCTGAGCCAATATAAGGGGTGGGACAAGGATTATCAAGAAGAGGAGGGATGTTTACGTTCTCGTTCCCGATCTGAGATCGGGAACGAGATGATGCTGCAATGGACGCCCGCTTTCGCAGGCATGACAATTTTCTTTTTCAAACTTGAATATTGCCATTGATGACACCAGAATAAAACGTTGGGACGCTCGCACTGAGGATCCCGGTAAGAATGCTGCGTGTTATTTTGCTGCAGACGTGTCGAACACCGCCAATTGTACTTTCGCCCACGTCGAAAAAGGCTCTCCCTGATTTTCGGAGGACGATCGTCTGCCGCCTCCACCCCCTCCACCCCCGCGCCGGCCTCGTCCCCCCCCTCCGTATCCTCCGCCGCCATATCCACCTTCTCCTCCCATCCCGCCACGGCCGCCGCTTTCGGCTACACCCTCGGTGGGCCGGGGCGAACTTTTTGCATTCGAAGTCTCCGCGCCGACACCGATGACCGCTCCCGATTTTGCTCCGACCGTGAACGGACTCGTACTTCGATCGGAGAGGGGAACTTTCATTTCATAAACGAGCACGCCGTTGGCGATCTTGTACTTCGCCTCGATCCCCCCTGCTTCCGCAAAGGTCATCGGATGATGATCGTCTTTTCCCGGCCCCTCGATCTCCAGGTCGTCGGCCGGCATCGTGCTTTGTGTTATCGAGGGCTGGCTTCCCGCATCCGAACCGGCCTCCGATTCCGGACGGACGGCCTCGAACCCCATCGGATAATGGACTCCGAACTTTTGATCCTTCCCCCCTTCAACGTCGAACCAAACGGTCATCCCTCTTCTCGCAACCTGATTCCTGAGATTCCGATTGGTGGAGACCAAGCCGATATATATAAAGTCGGAATCGTTGAGAATAGCGATCGACGTTTCTTTGTCGTCGAGCAGCACGAGCGAGGTTCCCCATTCGGTGTTTCTTCCGTCGATGACAATGGGACGATTCCGCCAATGGCTTTTGAGGTCGATCATGCCGCAGCCGGCCATACAACAGAGGGAAGCAATAAGCACGCTGCGTAAATTCCGCCGGACACCGACAGCGCTTCGTCGAAAAGCGGAAATCCATCGTGAATAATTCTTCATAGACCGAGAACTTTTTGAAATTGGAATTTTAAAAAAAATGCCGCAGTGATGTTGATTAGAACACCGCCGGCGGCAAAGGTTTAACTTTTGGGATCGGACTCAGTGGCGCTTTATGTTCTTCGTGAAATCCTTCAATACCGTTTGGAGGTTCGGTTCGCCGATTTCTTCGAGGTCGTACGTCGCCCGAAGAGCCGGCTTCCTGATCTTCACGATCCGGTTCAAATCGATCGGCGTTCCGATAATGACAACATCACACGGCACCTTGTTGATCGTCTTTTCGAGGTCGTGCACCTGACGGTCGCTGTAGCCCATGGCAGGCAGGAGCGTCCCGATCTTCGGGTATGCCTGGAAAGTCTTTTGGATCTCGCCCGTTGCATACGGCCGCGGGTCGATGATCTCTGCCGCGCCGAATTTCTGAGCGGCAACCGTCCCGGCGCCGATCTTCATCTCGCCGTGGGTCAGCGTCGGCCCGTCTTCGATGACCAGTACTTTCTTTCCGGCAACGAGCTCATTACGCTCCAGCATTATCGGAGATGCGGCGTCAATGATCTTCGCTTTTGCGTTGACGCTTCGAATATTCGCACGGAGTTTCACCACCGCTTCCGGCGCGGCAGAATCGATCTTGTTGATGATGACAACGTCGGCTATCCGGAGGTTCGCTTCGCTCGGATAGTACGTCAACTCGTCGCCGGTGCGCAGGGGGTCGGCTACGACAATGTGGAGGTCGGGCTTATAGAACGGAAGGTCGTTGTTCCCCCCGTCCCAAATAATGACATCGGCGTCGTTCTCGGCCTGGCGCAGGATCGCCTCGTAATCGACGCCGGCGTAGATGATCGTCCCGCTGACGATATGCGGCTCGTACTCCTCCATTTCTTCGATCGTGCATTTATGCTTCTTCAGGTCGGCAAGAGCTGCAAAGCGCTGAACTTTCTGCTTCTCCAGATCGCCGTACGGCATCGGATGGCGGACCGCGGCAACGCGGAACCCGGATTCATGCAGCAGTTTTGCGACCTTCCGGGAAGTCTGGCTTTTTCCGCTCCCGGTGCGGACGGCACAAACGGAAATGACCGGCCTGGTGCTTTTCACCGTTGTCTCACGGGTTCCGAGAATCTTGAAATGCGCCCCGGCGGCGGTCGCACGCGAGCCAAGGCTCATGACACGGCGGTATGTTACGTCGCTGTATGAAAAGACCACCTCATCGACATTGTGGTCGGCGATCAATCGCTCAAGGTCCTTTTCTTCGTGGATGGGTATACCCTTCGGGTACAACCCGCCCGCTAATGCCGCCGGATATTTTCTTCCGGCGATGTTTGGAATTTGCGCCGCGGTAAATGCAACGACGTTGTATTCAGCCCTCCCCCGGTACACCATGTTGAAATTATGAAAATCCCTTCCAGCCGCCCCGACGATAATTGTGTTGATTCGTTTGTTTTCTGACATAACCGGCTCCTTTGTTGGTAGGATGATTCAAGATCAGTCCAGCGACCGAATGACCTTCGCTATGCGGGCAAATGCCCAGTCAATTTCCTTTTTGGTGATGACAAGAGGAGGCGCGAATCGGATGACCGAGTCGTGCGTCTCTTTGCAGAGAATATTTTCCTTCATCAGCGCTTCGCAGTACGGCCGCGCTTTGGTATCAAGAACAAGGCCGATCCATAGACCTTTGCCGCGGACTTCCCTGATATGCGGGCTTTTGATCGAACGGAGCTTTTCGATGAAATAGGCTCCGAGCTTGAACGAACGGTCCGCCAGCTTTTCCTTCACCAGCACCGTCAATGCCGCACATGCAACGGCGGCCGCGAGCGGATTGCCGCCGAACGTCGAACCGTGATCCCCCGGAGTGAACACACCGAGGATCTCTTTGCTTGACAGCACCGCCGAGACCGGGTAGAATCCTCCCGCCAGCGCTTTTCCGATGATCACGATATCCGGTCGAATGCTGTCGTACTCGAACGCGAACATCTTGCCGCTCCGGCCCAGTCCCGATTGAATTTCATCGGCAATGAGCAGCACATTATTTTCTTTGCAGAGTCGCGACGCCTCGCGCAGATATCCCTCGGGGGGAACAACAATGCCTGCTTCCCCCTGAATCGGCTCTATTAAGAACGCCGCTGTATTCTTATTGATCGCCCGCTGCAGAGCGCCGGTGTCGCCGTAGTTGACGATCGTGAAGCCGGGGGTAAACGGACCGAAACCGTTTCGATACTGTGCCTCGGTCGAGAAACTGACGATGGTCGTGGTCCGGCCGTGAAAATTATCCGCCGCACAAATGATTTCCGCCTTATTTTCCGGTATGCCTTTCACCGTATAGCCCCATTTCCTTGCCGCTTTGATCGCCGTCTCAACGGCTTCAACTCCCGTGTTCATCGGGAGTGCGGCCTCATAGCCGGTAAGGTCGTGAAGCATCTTATACAAAAGAGGAAGCTGATCGTTGCGGAAGGCGCGGCTGGTCAACGTCACCTTTCTTGCTTGCCGGGTAAACGCTTTGAGAATACCGGGATGACAATGCCCCTGATTTACCGCGGAATATGCCGCGAGACAGTCGAGATATTTTTTTCCGTCGACATCCGTCACCCAAACGCCTTTTGCTTTGTGGATGACGACGTCGAGCGGCCGGTAGTTGTGAGCGCCGTATCGCTCTTCGAGTGAGATGTAGTCCTGAGTCTTCATAGAACATTCCATGCTCCTGGTGAGTGAAGTTGCCTGAATGAATTGAGTAACAGCAGGAAGAACGGCGAGGACGTCAGGTCAAATTGAGGTAATAGGCGACCAGCGCTGAATCGAAGAGCGCCGGCGTCGGATTGCCGGCATGGTACATTTTTAATGCAGTGTCATTCATGTTCAAACAACAGTGTCAGCAGCGCCATGCGGACATACAGTCCGTTGCGTGATTGACGGAAATACACCGCGCGGGGGTCGTTGTCCGCTTCCGGGGCGATCTCCACCGAGCGGGGAAGAGGATGCATCACGACGGCATTCGATTTCATATTCTTCAACACGTCGGCGTCAATATTGTACGCCGCAAGGTCGATGTCGCTCTGCCGCAGCCGCTCGCGGTCAATATGGGTTTGATACACCACGTCGATCTGCGGAAGAATTTTTTCCGGGCTCTCAGCCAGCTCATATTCAACTCCGTGATGATCCAAATACGCGAGAATATCGGGTTTGATCTGCATCTCTTTCGGGGCGATGAAATACAGCTTCACCCGCTCAAACTTGCTGAGCAGATACGCCAGCGACCGGGCCGTGCGGCCTTCATCAAGCGCTCCGATGAGGGCGACGGAAAGGCCGTTCAATGCCTTGCATTCTCTGTAAATTGTATAAAGATCAAGCAGCGCCTGCGTCGGGTGCTGGCCGCCCGCGCCTTCACCTGCATTGATCACGGGAACGGCAGAAACTGCAGCCGCTCGTTTTGCAGCCCCCTCTTCCGAATGCCGGAGGACGATCACATCGCTGCAGCTTGCAATGATGCGAATCGTGTCTTCCAGATGCTCTCCTTTCACTTCGGAGGAAAACTCGTTCGCCCGTTCGGTCGAAAGGACGCTTCCGCCGAGCCTGTGCATTGCCGCCTCGAAGGAAAAGCGCGTCCGGGTGGAGGGTCGGTAGAAGAGCGTCGCCATGATCTTATTTTCGTAGTCGCGCGTCCCGCCGCGGGCGACGATCTTCTCCATCTGCTGCGACCTGTCGAACAACTCCATCAACAGCGGGACCGTGAACTGCTGTGATTCGATGACGTGCTTCAGATGCATTGTGTGCTCCGTTAGACTCTCATGGAACGATATGCGTGCCGGTCTTCCCATCCACAGCGTCGATCAGGCACTCATACGAAGTAATGATCGCTTCCTTCCCCCCGCTTTTAAGGTACCGGATCGCCGATTCGACTTTCGGCCCCATGCTCCCCGCGGCGAATTGCTTTTCAGCGAGATGAACCTCCATTTCCCTTACCGTCGTTTGTCCTACCGGACGCTGCCCCGGCTTTTTATAGTCGAGGTAGACCTGTTTCACGTCCGTGCTGATGATGAACAGGTCGGCGTTGAGGCTCGATGCAAGAAGTGCGGAGGCGCGATCTTTGTCGATCACCGCTTCGGACCCGAGAACGCGGTAGTGTTCCTTTTCGATCACGGGAATTCCCCCGCCGCCGACAGCGATGACGATCATGTCGAGGTTCAGGATCTTGCGGATGATGTCCTGCTCAAAAACCTCGACCGGTTCCGGCGAAGGAACGACTCTCCGGTAGCCGCGCGAGGAATCTTCGACGATATTCCAGCCGAGGGCTTTCTGTTTTTCTTCTGCGACGGTCTTCGAATAGAACGGTCCGATCGGCTTGGTCGGATTTGTGAAGGCCGGGTCGTTCTCGTCGACGCGCACCTGCGTGAGCACCGTCATGACCGGCGTGAAGAGTCCGATCTGCCGGAGCTCGTATTCCATTGCCCGTTGGATGATATAGCCGATCTCGCTCTGCGTTGTCGCTACGCAAATGTCGAGCGGGTGCGTATAGACTTCGCCCGCCGCGCGCTCGGAGCGGAGGAGCGCGGCGCCGACCTGCGGGCCGTTGCCGTGCGTGATCACCAACCGCCAGCCGCGGGCGACCATCTGCACGATGTTCCGCGCCGTTGCGTGGGCATTGGCAAGCTGTTCATCGATCGTTCCGCGTTCACCGGCGTGAATGAGGGAATTTCCCCCGATCGCTATGAGAGCAGTTTTGGGCATGGTGCTTTTTCGCTCCCCCTGCCTTTCTGAATGGATCATCCCTTCTGGAGAGCGTTGCAAGGTTTAGGTTTTCCGTATAACGCAAAACCCATCACTCATCCCCCCTTCATCAATTGATACATAATCGCTTTTTGCGCGTGCAGCCGGTTCTCGGCTTCGTCGAACACAACCGATTGTTTCGAGTCGATCACTTCATCTGTCACTTCATCCCCCCTGTGAGCGGGGAGACAATGCATAAAAATCGCGTCTCTCTTTGCCCTTGCCATGAGCGCGGCATTCACCTGGTACGGAAGAAATATTTTCTTCCGCTCCTCGGCTTCGGCTTCCTGCCCCATCGACGCCCACACATCGGTGTAGACGACGTCGGCGTTCATCGCTCCCTCTTGCGGATCGTTGACGATCTGAATGACCGCGCCGGTCTGTTCCGCATCTTCCCGCGACTGTTCGATCGCAGTCGCATGCGGCTCATAGCCGGAAGGGGAGGCCACGGTGACGTTCACGCCGAGCCGGGCCCCGGCGAACATGAGGGAATGCGCGACATTGTTCCCGTCCCCGACGTAGCAGAGTTTCAACCCTTTAAGCTTCTTCTTTTTTTCCTGGATCGTCATAAAATCCGCCATCGCCTGGCAAGGATGGGAATAATCGGTGAGTCCGTTGATCACCGGAATCGATGCGTACGCCGCCATATCGGTCACGATCTGATGGGCGAATGTCCGGATCATGATCCCCTGGACCATCCTCTCGAGGTTCTTTGCCACATCGTGAATCGATTCGCGCTTCCCGAGGCTGATCTCCGCCGGCGACAGGTAGAGCGAAAAACCGCCGAGCTGCTGAATGCCGACATCGAACGAGGTGCGCGTGCGGAGCGACGGTTTTTCAAAAATAAGGGCAAGTGTTTTTCCCTGAAGCGACCTGCTGTACCGCTTTCTGTTCGATTTCATCTTGCGGGCGAGCGCAAACGTCGCAAGAATTTCTTTCGTGCTCATGTCTCTGATCGTCAGGAAATCGCGTTTTTTCACTGATACACTCCTTCGAAAAAATAGTCGATGAAATTATTTCAACAGAATCAGTTTTTTTGTCTGAACAAATTCCCCTGCCTGCAGCCGGTAAAAATAGACCCCGCTCGGCATCGATGCCGCATCCCATGAAATAGAATATTCTCCGGGATTCATCGTCGCGTTCGTCAGCACGGCGATCTCCTTTCCAAGGATATCGTAAATTTTCAACGTCACGAGCGTTGTCTTCGCCACCGCAAAATTTATTCGCGTGGCCGGGTTGAACGGGTTCGGATAATTCTGGTCGAGCTGATACACCAAAGGGTGAACATTCCCCCCCTGCGGTCGCACCGAGGTAAACGCCCCTCCCTGTTTCAAGACAATGTTGTTGTTCGGGTCGAAAAGAACGGCGGTCGGCGATTTGGCAAACGTGAATGTAAATTGCTGATTGTAGGCCGTGTTCATGACCCGGATCGTCGAGTCCGATCCGTCGGAAAATGAAAATTTCAGTTCAACCGGCATGGTAAAGGCTGGCGCATTCTCTTGCATCTGGTTCACATTGACCATGACCTTGCGCGCCACGGAATCGATCGAATAGGTATTCTGGTAAATGGGATGATTCGGCTCTTTGAGCCATTCATCGAGAAACCAGTGAAGATCCTGGCCGGATGCATCGCTCATTTTCTGGATGAAGTCGTCCGTCACGACATTTTTCAGCCGAAAATTCGCCGAGTCGGTGGCGTAGGCTTTTATCGAAGCGAAGAACACCGAATCGCCGAGCACGTACCGCAGCATGTGAAGGACACATGCTCCTTTGCAGTACGTGATCGCATAGTTGAACATCGTATTGACGTCGGGGGTCGTCACCGCCCATTGCTGATTGTAGATCGCCCAGCCGGGGTTTTCGACGAGGTACTCATTCGCATCGTCAAGGATGGTATTTTTATAGGACGCGGCGCCGCTGGTGTACTCATCCCATAATGCTTCACAGTATGTGGCGAATGCCTCGTTCAGCCAGACATCGGCCCACGTCCCCGGGCTGATCATATCGCCGAACCAGTGGTGCGCAAACTCGTGCGACACCAGGTCCTCGTCCCATGCCCCCGGTTCCAGGCTGATGAGCGTCTGGTTTTCCATCCCTCCCCAGATAAAACCCGCTCCGGGCGCGATCGTCGCGAGGCCGATTTTTTCAAAAGGATATTCTCCGAAGAGGGCTGAGTAGTGCGTCGCCATCGGCAGGATCTTCGTCTCGATGTCGTCGAGCGCCGCGACCGACTCTCCGGCATTCCAGTAAAAGAGGACCGGAATGCTGTCGTTCGGGTTTGCCAGCGTTCTCCAATATTCTTTGTCAAGGTTGTAGCCGACTTTTCCCGTCATCACCATCAAGTACGTTGCGATCGGGTCGCGGCTGATCCAACGGTAATAGATTGTGTCGGCATTTTTTGTGGAATCGGCGAGCCTGCCGTTCGAGCCGAGTTTCACCGTTGCGGGGACTTTAGCGGTCAGGTCGAGCGTCGCTTTGTCGGACGGTCGGTCCCAGCACGGAAACCATTTGCGCGCCCCTTCGGGTTCGCAATCGGTGAACGCCATTCCTGCGCTGGCATAAAATGCATGGTCTGCAACGTTATTGTGGCGGTAATATATCCTGACGCTCGCCGTATCTCCCGGCTGCAGCGTTGAAGCGAGCGTGATTGTAAGAATGTCTCCGGAATGAGCAAAGGATTTTCCGGCCAGCGTAACGGAATCGATCGTGAGCGAAGTATTGACGGCGTTCAACTGGATGGCGCTGAGAACAGAATCAGCTTTGAACGTCATTGTGTTCGTTGCAGAATAAGAGCCGGGATACGGGGATAAGAAGCAATTGTACAAATCGACCGACAAGGTATAATTCAGGACATCAAAGGAATGCTGCGGAGTGTTGGCCGATAGAGCGCTTGTCAGAACAGCGGCTTGTTTCATCCGCTTCATCGAGCAGAGCTTGGATCCCGACATCGGGAGACTTTGCGGAAAGAGCATGCCGTTCAGGAGAAACGTCAAAGCGGCCGGAATCCCGAACAGGATCAATCCTCTTCTTAGATGTCGACAGTCTGACATAAAAACCCACTTCACGCTGAATATAAGAATTATTTCTCTCGGTTTCCCGATCCGCCGCCGGATGATGTACCCTCACGTTGTCATTCGTAGGTCAGACATTCTTGTCTGACCTCTCCTTCGAAAACACATTTCTGTTGAATAACCAATTCGTCCTAAAACTTGGCCAACAACAGAGCATTCTTCGGATATTGCCTGATCAGCTTCAGTACCGCAAGCATTGCTTCTTTCGGCGGCAATTTCGCAATGGAGCGCCTCAACGCCTGATGCGCGGCGGTGTTGCCTCCAAAGAGGAGTTCTTCCCGCCGGGTTCCGGAAACGGGAAGGTTGATCGCCGGAAAGATCCTTTCGTTCGCCATTCCCCTGTCGAGGACGAGCTCCATATTTCCCGTCCCCTTGAATTCTTGGAAGATCAATTCATCCATGCGCGAGTTGGTTTCGACGAGCGCGGTCGCGATGATCGTGAGCGATCCGCTGTGCTCGCAATTGCGCGCCGCGCCGAAAATGCGTTTCGGGATCTCGAGCGCGCGGATGTCCACGCCGCCGGACATCGTCCGTCCGCTGCTTTTCTGATGGATGTTGAACGCTCTGCCGAGCCGGGTGAGCGAGTCGAGCAGGATGACAACATCTCTTCCCGTCTCGACTTTTCGTTTTGCGTATTCGAGGACGAGTTGTGCGAGCCGGACATGGCTCCCGCGTTCGCTGTCGCTCGAGCTCGCAAAAACTTCTCCTGAAATGGAACGGCGCATGTCCGTCACCTCTTCCGGGCGCTCGTCGATGAGCAGAACAAGCAGATCGATCTTCGGGTGGTTCACGCTGATGGCGTGGGCGATCTGCTGCATCAGCATCGTCTTTCCCGCTTTCGGAGGAGAAACGATCAGCGCCCGCTGCCCTTTGCCGAGAGGACAGAAGAGATCGATGATCCGCATCGCGACATCGCTCTTCTCTCCTTCCAGCCGGATAAGTTCGTTCGGTGAAACGACGTCATACGACGAAAATTCTTTTACTGTTTTCCATTCTTCGGCAGGGAGAGAATTGATGCGCTCGATCTTCGATACCTGCGGCATCCCTCTTCCCGGTGATTCGGCGTTTCCTTCAATCGAGACACCCTCTCGAAGGCCGAAACGCTGAATAAGCGAAGCCGGAACGTGCACATCCTGATCGCCGGCAGTGAGGCCGTGCGACAGCGTTCGGATAAAACCGCGCCGTTGGGGGTCTATTTCAAGTATGCCGGAAAAGGTCGTTGACATGAAAACATGAGTAAAAAACCAGAACTGAAGCAGGGCGGGAATCCGGGGGTAGTTGCTCGTCCTTACACAATCCGTCGAAGCCGCGGTCTCTTTGAGGTCGCCGACCTCATGCACAAAGATAAGCGTCTTTCAGAGCAATGGCAAATGGAGAATAGTGATAAAAGCGGCGGTTTTGGGCAATTTTTGCAGAAATAAAGGCAGAGACGGCCGGTTTTTCGTTCCCAAACGGGTTTGGGAACGAGAGTGTGTCGGGAAGGGAATCTTTCAAAGATCCATGTAAGTCGCAATGTTTCCCGTTCCCAGGCGGAGTTTGGGAGCGCAGATTAAAAGGAGGCCGGGCTGTACCAGTAGTGGCGCGGGTCAAAGAAACCGCAGATGAACCATGCGCATGATGTTCATCAGGTCGGAGAACGCCGTCCCGATCATCTCTCCGAAGGGTAATTTTCGTTTGATCCCTTTGAACAGCGGATATTCTTCGTCGAGCGCGATGCGATCGTCCCACTTCCTGATGGTCTGTGCCGAGTCGCATCCCCAGCGGAGAATGGCGCTTTTGTCCATTCCGCCTCCTTCGATCACCTTCTTGTTCGCGACCTTGACCCCAAATTCAGAGCTGGCATCGAAGATCATTTCTCCTTTTGGGAAAAGGCCGGCCAGCTTGATGAAAAAGCTTTTGATCTCTTCCTCATCAAAATAATAGAAAACGCCCGCCGAGGAGAAGAAGACGCCGTCAACGATCTTCAGCTGATGGAGCCAGGCATCGTCGAGGAAGGAAGAGGGAATAAACCTTCTTCGCTCTGTTTCCGGGAGAAAGACCTTTCTCAGCTCGATGACATCGGGAAGATCAAGATCGTACCATGTCAGCGATCCGTTGTCGACCCTCTCGAACGTCGTATCAAGACCGCAGCCGATATTGACGATCGTTGCCGACGGATGTGCCTGCAGGAACTGACGGATCGTCCGATCGATGTGCAGGCTTCGGGCGATCCATGCGAGCTGGCTTATCGGGCTGATGTTGCGCGCTATCGCCGAAAAATCATAATCGATCGAATTGATGATATCGGCCGCCGCCGTATCGATCAACAGCGGCTTCTTTTTCCGGGCCTCCACAGCACGCCCCCATAACGGCAGAAGGAGCGTCTCTTGGACATTTTCAAGATGGATGGAGAGTTTGCGGGACATTGTTGTTTAGCGGCTGATTGGGTGAAACGGTTGAACACGAAGTTAGTGCCGAGCTTGTCATTTATCCTGACTCCTCCGTTGAGAAAAATCTTACAGCGGGACCTTTCGATTGAAGTATTTTGAATAATCACGCGGCGGAGCGGGCATATAAGTTTCTTTGAGCAGATGCGAGGAGATCAGAAAGTCCGCGGTCGAGCGGTTGCATGCCGTCGGAATATTATAGAGAACGGCGATCCGCAGCAACGCCTTCACGTCGACTTCGTGGGGCTGCGGTTCCATCGGATCCCAAAAGAAGATCAGGATATCGATCTCCCCTTCGGCGATCAGGGCGCCGAGCTGCTGGTCGCCGCCGAACGGACCCGATTTCAGCTTCAGGATCTTTATCTCATCGCGATGTTTTGCGCCGGCGTTCTTCTTCAGCGCATCGGTCACGAGTTTTCCGGTCGTCCCCGTGCAGATCAATTTGTGATCGAGAAGAGTGCCGCTGTTATAGCTCACCCATTCGACCATATCTTTCTTACAATTATCGTGGGCGACAAGGGCAACACGTTTTCTTGGATCCATTTTTTCGCCTTCGAATACTTTATCATAAAGTAAACGTGAATTAATTGAATGGCAAGTAGTTTTTGGGAAGTGTTACGTCTCCGCATTCGATGCTTTTGGACAAGGATTCTCTCGTTCCCAATCTCCGATTGGGAACTGAGTGAAAACCTTCGACCGCAGACCAAATGACCGGAGGCGCTCCTAACAGGAGTTTGGGAGCGAGGGGAGAAATTCTCAAGCCGCAAACTACCGTTTCGGGTTGAAGAATCGATCGGCGGTGATGATTGTTCATCTGCAATAAATAACAAACCCCGATCGCTTAAATAATCGGGGCTCGCTGCATCATTTACCAGGGCGTCACACCTGAGGTGCGGCCTCTTTTCTTCCGTAGACCAGGGCGACAACGACTCCCGCGATGACGTATTCAATGAGCGTCAAAACGAACCAATGGAGAGCAAGTGCGTGCGGAATCGGGAAGCTCGCATACGTGCCAAGTCCAAACCCGCTGGCAACGATCATGCCGACATAGAAGCCATACCGGATACCCTCCATGATTCCTTTGTTTTCATACCCTTTTGAGAAGATAACGACGAAAAAGAATGCAGTTATGAGTTTCACCACATGCAGCACCCACATCTTCGCCATCATATCTGCTCGCCAGACGCTCTGCATGGCCATATACGTGCTCATTAAAATGACGCCATGGATGAGTGCATCAAGGACTTCGAGGGTAAGAAATACAGCGACGAAACCGATCAACAATTTTTTCATGGATATCCTCCGCGTTGGTGGACGTGAAAAATGCTGTGACGGATTTCAAAACGAAGCAAGTATAGAGATATGGTGAGACATTGTCAAGGGGGGGTACAGCTAACAATGAACAATGATCAATGATCAATGATCGATGATCAATCAATCGTATCTGCACTCATGTCCTCATCAGCTTCTTATACTTGATCCGGTGGGGTTGGTCGGCAGTAATGCCGAGACGTTTCTTCCTGTCCTCCTCGTACTCGGTGTAATTCCCGTCATACCAGAACACTTTGCTTTCCCCCTCAAAGGCGAGGATGTGCGTTGCGATGCGGTCGAGGAACCAGCGGTCGTGAGAGATGACGACGGCGCATCCGGCAAAATTCATCAGCGCTTCTTCGAGCGCGCGGAGGGTGTTGACGTCGAGGTCGTTGGTCGGCTCGTCGAGAAGGAGAACGTTCGCCCCCTCCTTCAAAATCTTTGCAAGGTGGACTCGGTTGCGCTCGCCGCCGGACAACTCGCCGGTCCTCTTCTGCTGATCGCTCCCGCTGAAATTAAACCGGGCGACATATGCCCGTGAATTGACTTCGCGGTTTCCCAGCTTCAGAAGGTCTTCTCCTCCGGAAATTTCCTGCCAGATCGTTTTCTCCGGATCGAGGGGCCGGCTCTGGTCGACGTAGGCGAGCTTTACCGTCTCGCCGATCTTGAACTCACCGGAATCCGGCTTTTCGCTTCCGGTAATCATGCGGAACAATGTCGTCTTGCCGGCGCCGTTCGGACCGATCACCCCGATGATGCCGCCGTGTGGGAGGGAAAAGTTCATGTCTTCGACCAGAAGATTGTCGCCATAGGCTTTTGACACATTATGGGCCTCGATAGCGACGTCCCCGAGCCGTGGACCGGATGGGATGAAAATTTCCAGCTCTTCGTTCCGCTTCTCTGATTCGTCGGCGAGCATTTTCTCGTATGCCGCGATGCGCGCCTTGCTTTTCGCGTGGCGCCCCTTCGGGTTCATTCTAACCCATTCCAGCTCTTCCGAAAGAGCCTTCTGCCGTTTCGATTCCTGCTTCTCTTCGACGCTGAGCCGTTGCTGCTTCTGCTCGAGCCAAGAGGAATAATTTCCTTTGAAGGGGATGCCTTCGCCCCGGTCCAATTCCAGGATCCAGCCCGCCACGTTATCAAGAAAATACCTGTCATGTGTTACCGCGAGAACGGTTCCTTTATACTGACTGAGATGCTGTTCAAGCCAGGCCACGGATTCGGCGTCGAGATGATTGGTCGGTTCGTCGAGGAGGAGAACATCGGGTTCCTGCAGAAGAAGCCGGCAGAGGGCCACGCGGCGGCGCTCGCCGCCGGAAAGAACGCTTACCGGGGTCTCTCCTGGGGGACAGCGAAGAGCGTCCATTGCCTGCTCCAGCTTGCTGTCGATATCCCACGCATTGAGATGGTCGATCTTCTCCTGAAGATTTCCCTGCTTTTCCAGCAACTTGTCGATGTCGGCATCAGGCTCGCCGAACTTCGCGGTCACCGCCTCATACTCTTTGATGAGTGCAACGATCTCATGAACGCCTTCCTCCACGATCTCTTTCACGGTCTTCGCCGGATCGAGCTCCGGTTCCTGCGGCAGGTAGCCGAATGAGATCCCTTTTTGCGACGTGATCTCGCCGATGTATTCTTTGTCGATTCCCGCGATGATCCGGAGGAGCGTGCTTTTCCCGGCCCCGTTCAACCCGAGTACGCCGATCTTCGCGCCGTAGAAGAACGAGAGATAGATGTCCTTCAGGACCTGTTTGTTCGGCTTGTGGATTTTCCCGACGCCGACCATCGAGAAGATGATTTTATTGTCGCTCACTGAACTTCCAGGGTGATATATTTCTGATGAGGGTTTAAGAACGCTGTGACGAACTGCGAAACACCGCCTATCGATGGTGAGGTGACGTTACCCTGCCGTTTCCTGGCCTGTATCCAAATACAGAACCTTATCATCGGCGTTGTAGCCGAAGAGCTCACCGTACCTCGCCCATCCGACCATCGTTTCAAAAAGTTTCTCGACATCTTCATTGGGAAGGATGATGGCGAGCTGTTCAAGGACGATCTCTTCGTCGAGGTTCAGCGATTCGTTCTTCTGCAGCATACCGGAGATGACCTCGAACAGTCTCAGCGAAAGGAGCTGTTGTTTGAACAGCAGCTTTCTGTTGTTGACGTCCGCCTTCAGGAATTGCTTTCCGGTGTCGGTGAAGACGACGTTGTGCTTCGGCGTATCGACAAAATCGAGCAGTTCGGCGGCTTTGACCACAGTGATGGTAGAGCCGAAGTCTTTTCCGGTCTTCTGCGCAAGGTCGAAAATGTCGACGGTGCCGTTGTTGTCGTCAAGAATTTCCAGCAAGCCGAGGATCTCTCCCGGTGCGGCATACGGCAGCGGCTCCACATGGCGCGCTACCGCGGTCGGCACAGAAGGAACCGCTTCGTCCGGAATGATCGCGCTGGTGATGATGTCGTGGATGCGGTCGATCATCGTGAGAAACGCGGGAGAGCGCATGTCGCGCGGATGCGGCATGTCGTTCTGCAAAATGATGCGGATCGAGCCCGGATTGCTGCCGAGCACGACGATGCGGTTCGCGAGGAAGACCGCTTCGCGGATATCGTGCGTCACGAACAGGACGCTCTTGATTTCCACCTTGTGGTCGAGCCAGAGATTGAGCACTTCGGCGCGCAGGTTCTCCGCCGTCAGTACGTCGAGGGCGCTGAACGGCTCGTCCATGCACAGCAGCTCCGGCTGGACGACGATCGCGCGCGCGATGCCGACGCGTTGTTTCATCCCGCCGGAAAGCTCCTTCGGGTATGCCTCTTCAAAGCCTTCCAAGCCGACCTTATCGACCGCCTGCCGGACGCGGGTACGGAGATCTTCCTCCGGAAGCTGGAGCCATTCCAGCCCCATCGCGATATTCTCATGGACCGTCAGCCAGGGATACAGGGCAAAATTCTGAAAGACGATCGCCGCGCGCGGGTGGAATCCGACGAGCGGCTTTTCATAGGCGAGAACTTCTCCCGTCGTCGGAGTGATAAGACCGGTGAGGATGCGCATCATCGTCGACTTCCCCGACCCCGACGGCCCAAGAAGAGCGACGATCTCGCCCGGATGGATCTGCAGCGAAACATTTTCCAGCACTTTCAAGTCCGCACCGTTCGGAAGCGTGAACTCCTTGCAGACGTTGCGGATTTCGGCGATAGCGATCGAGTTCATTTGTTCAGGCTGTATTGGGTTTCTGCAATGCGATAGAGTTTTTTCCAGAAGAGTTTGTTAATCGTGACGACCGTTGCTGCCATGACAAGGACGCTCGCGGCGAGGATGCCGAAGTTCGCGGCGTCGGTGGCGTCGGTGATGGTGGAACCGAGCCCGGTCGCGATCAATGTCTTGTCGCCAAAATGGACGTACTCCGCAACGATGCTGGCATTCCAAGCGCCGCCGGTCGCCGTCACCCAGCCGGTGACCAGCGACGGAAATATTCCGGGAAGGATGAGGCGTTTCCATACCTGCCACTTCGTCAACCGCGAGACGTTCGCGACTTCACGGAGGTCCTGCGGAATCCCCATGGCGCCGGCGATCACATTAAAGAGAATATACCATTGCGTACCGAGGAGCATCAGCACGACCGCGCCGATCTCGATGCCGATGCCCGCGCCGGAGAGAACCATGATCACCAGCGGGAAAAGCATCGGTGCGGGGAACGACGCGGCAACTTGCGCCACGGGCTGGAGGATGCGCGACAATTTCGGGTTGAGTCCGATGGCAACGCCGGCCGGTACCATCAACGCCGTGCCGACGACGACGGCTACGAACACGCGGATGAACGTAAAAAGGAGGCGCAAAAAGATCGTCAGCCATTCGGCGGCTGCGACCTCGGCAAAAAGGCCGAACATTTTCCACGAGCCCAAAATAACGGCCGCCAGCATCGCGGCGGTCACAAGCCAGCCGGAGATCTTCTTAAACAATCGGCTTGCCTGAACCGAAGAAATCGCCTCACGCTTTTCCAGCGCAACGATGCCGTTTGTCACGCTCACCGACACGGATGCGTACATCGGATTCCACACGCTTTCCCGCGCAAATTTCAGCAACTTCGATTCCCGCAGCATATCGAGCACGAACGACTTCTCCGTCTCGGAAGCTTCCGTGTCCTCAAATTTATATTTCTGCGCCCACGCGACGATCGGCCGCCAGAAGAACTGGTCGACGACAACGATCATCGTTGTCATGGCGATGATGGCGTAGATCATGGCCGGGACATTTCCGTTCGCGATGGCAACGCTCATGTAGGAACCGATCCCCGGGAGCCGGAAGTCTCTTGTCCCCAAAACGAACGCCTCGTTAATGGTGAGAAAGAACCAGCCGCCGGCCATCGACATCATGCTGTTCCAGATCAATCCGATCGCAGAGTACGGAAGCTCCAGCTGCGTGAACCGGCGCCACCATCCGAGCCGGTACACGCTCCCCGCTTCACGCAACTCCGACGGTATCGCGCGGAGCGAATTGTAAAAACTGAACGTCATGTTCCAGACCTGCCCCGTAAAGATCATGATGACCGCAGCAAGTTCGAGGCCGATGTTCGACGTCGGGAAGAGGGCAACGAGCGCCAGGACGAGCGTCGGAAGGAATCCGAGAACAGGAATGCTCTGGAGGATGTCGAGAAGGGGGATCATCACCTTCTCGGCGCGCCGGTTATAGGCGGCGACGTAGCCGTAGACGATCGTGAAGACAAGCGAGATACCGTACGCCACGAACCCGCGGACGAGGGAAAAGAAGGTGTACTTCGGCAGGGCGAGCGGCGAGAGATCGATGTCGACTTTCGGGCGAAGAACGCCGTTCCATTCTTTCCCGACGCCCACGAGACTGTATAACAGCGCCGCGAGCGCAAGGAAGACCAGCGGGTCGACCCAGCTCACGGAACGACGGAGGCGGACGTAGGCACGAATCAGAGACATGAAAAGCGAATTGGATTGCTATGAAGATAGAGAAAAGCGGTATGAGAGGCAATACAGAAGCGATGATGGGAATATTATTTTACAGAAACAGAATTCTTACGGAAGAATCTTTTGCAGTATGACCATGAGGCTTCGCTGGCAACCGCTCTGGCATGAACGGTCTCCTGTTTTCTCAGCCGGAGAATTTCCGCGCACCGATCCGCGGTATTCGGATGCGTGCTGATCCATTCGAGCCGTTTGGGAAAGTCGTTCGTTTCCCGCGACAAACGAAAAATCACATCGGCAAAGGATTGCGGGTCGATGTCGGCCCTTGCCATCATGTGAACTGCGGCCGCGTCTGCTTCGCTCTCCAATGTTCTGTCGAACGCCGTCGAGGAAAGGAGACGCGCGGTTTCGCGGGCGATCTCAGAGCCGGCGTCCCCCCCTGCAAGGGTCGTCAGCATCGACAGACCGACTTCCTTCCTCAGCCGCTTCATGACATGCCCGTGCTGAATGTGGCCAATCTCATGGGCGAGGACGCCGCTCAATTCTTCCGGGGTTTTACAGTAACCGATCATACCGGTATAAACGACAAGCTGACGGTCCGGAAGAGCGATCGCGTTCACCTCATTGCTCACGATGATATGGAGGGTGATCGAGGAATCGGCAATGCCGTTCGCCGTGCAAAGCCGCTCCTTTATTCCTTCGACAACGTGATAGACCGTATCTGAGCCAAGCTCACCGTTCCTTTTTTGCAGCTCATCAAGAATTAACTCTCCGAGGTTATGCTCGGCTTCTCTTGTCAATTCATCGACGCGGAACAATTTCAAATAGTCGAAGCGGCTCAACAGAAACCAGGTCCCGAAAAAAAGCACTGCGATGGCGGCGAAATGACCTGCGATCCTTGACATGTTATGCTTTCACCAGCATTTCCGTGAGCGGACCGAAGAACCACCAGACAACATGGTTTCCTTTTCGCGTCCGAGAGGCGGCGTGGATCGTGGCGATAAATTCGGCGAGGTTGAAAAGAATGATCGTGAGGAGGTACGAGACATAACCGTTCGAGATCGTCGTCCGGTCGAATATGATCCCGAGCGTCCAATACAATCCGGCGGCATTCACCGGCAGCGTGAAGAGCTGCGCCAGCAGGGTCTGGGTACAATGCCAGCGGACAAAGTATGCCGACTTTCTGTTTGCAAAATAAAAGATTGCGGATGCAATCACGTTGACGATCGGCAGCGGAAGCCCGGCCATGATCACGACGAGCGACATCAGGTAGCTGTTCGACGCGCGCTCGGATTCATACTCGTCCGGTCTGTAAAAAAATTCCCCCGGCGCCATGCTATAATCCCTTTGCGATATTCCAACACCAGTTGAGAGCGACGATCGCGGCGGCACAGAGAGCAAGAGGTTTGTTGCGAAGCAGGAGCTGCTCTGTGCGCAAATAGTGACGGTAGAAACTGTCGCTTCTCCGGAGCACGTCGGCCGCGATCCAAAGCGGAATGACCACGATCCCAGCAGCGAGCAGGAAGCCGAACGGATTCATCATCAGCGATGCGCGAAGTTCGCCGTTCATTAAAAGGAGAAGCGAGCGCGTTGTGCCGCACGACGGACACGGAAGTCCGGTGACCTCTTTGAACAAACAGACCGACGGCAGCGCTGAATGTTGTGAACCTTCGATAACATTCCATCCCAGCCACGCATAACCGACGAGCGACAATCCGGCCAGGAACACATAAAGATTTCTTTTAGCCATTCAACGCTCAATACATGACTTGCAGAATACGGTTCAAATTATATTCGCGCGTTTTTCCGAGGATGAGAAACCAATCAACGATCGTCCAGATACCGAGCCCGCCGCAGGTTATCAATTTTGCGATGCCGAGACCGATC